>JAUWQU010000050.1 GCA_030610965.1 Phycisphaerae bacterium | reverse complement strand
TCACGAATGGGAGGGGGACATGCTTCCGCAAAGCCGGAAGCATGGCACCAGGCACCAGGCTCTTACAAATAGCGTGCAACTACTTGTACAGCAAGCATATAAAATAGTTCTGACCCGTTTTCTGTTCCTGCGGGCGGTTTTGGGGGAGGTCCCGGGCTGCTATTGAACAGATTGGGTTGTCTCTGGTCGATCTTCCTCAGCAGGTGGCAGCTCGATTTCATCTGGCTGGACCCACACGACCTTGCCGTCTCGCCACTGCGGCACTAGTTCGTCGTGAAGTTCGGCCTCATGCAACGCCTTTCGGGTGGCGCGAACCATCGCGGCCTGCGTACCGGCCATGTCCTGATTCTTTTCTGACCAGTTCACTACGCTTCGCCTCCTTCGTCGATCAAGACCGGCGGTATCTTCGTAGCATCATAGACCTGCCAGCTATCGACCATTCCCTTGTAGATGTTCTGAAAGTTTGACCAGCCCTTTTCGTAACGCCGTCGGATGACTGGTTCGGGAATGCGGTGGCCGCCCATGCGGACGCGATGCTGAACTCGGGCGACAGCCATTTCCGGTGAATCCAGTCGAAGGAAGACGATCTTGACGATGTAGCCGACCTGCTTCCATTGACGGATCATGTTGGCATAGGTCCGCCCGGCCAGCGTGGATTCAACGGCGAAATCCTGCCGCCTTTCGACATACTGGCGGATCAATTCCACCATGAGCCGCATCGCGCTGATATTGGCCCTCTCGGGCTCAAACGGCGACAGCCCGGCGGCGATCAGATCGGCGTTGATAAACATCCGGCAGTGGCCTTCGGTGGGCAGAAATTCACTGGCGAAGGTCGTCTTGCCCGCACCGTTAGGACCAGCGATGATCAGGGCGCGGTGTGTATTGCCCACTTGCGATTGCGGCATCCTGTGCTTCACAGTCATTCTTCCGCTACGACGTAAACCGCGTAGTCCTTATCCTACGGCCAACAGCTAGCCTGCCGAATGACTATACCGCAAGCAGAGCCAAACCGCCAGTTATCCTGCCCGACACTTATAGGCTACCAGGCGACTTGCCCCGCCGACGGCCTGCGGAGCCGTCTGGAGGGTGCTGCCGGGATCTCCCGGTTCTCGTGCATGGAGCTTCCACGCATGCTCAGGGTCTTCGACTCCGCGGGACCTAGCACGCGGCTCGCGCTATCGCGACGGACGGTGTCATGTTTCCCGGCCCCTTGGTTTGTGGTGCCATGCTTCCGTCTTCGCAAGCATGTCCGGAGTGTTTCCTTGGTCCGTACGGCACGAACGGTGGGGCCCCAGGAACGATGGGGGATCACGAATGGGAGGGGGACATGCTTCCGCAAAGCCGGAAGCATGGCACCAGGCTCTTACAAATAGCGTGCAACTACTTGTACAGCAAGCATATAAAATAGTTCTGACCCGTTTTCCGTTCCACTATATCTTGCGGAACGCTTTGATCGCACGCTTGAGGCTGGGTGAGTTCCTTGAGGCCCTACGTGGACTCCAATGCTGCCGCACGAACTCGCAAAGCACGTCATTATAGCCTGGGCCGATGCTGGCTGTCCCGGTCGGAAGCATTTCTTTGTGATACCGCCTTCGCCCCTTCTTGCGAATAACGTTGAGCAAGTGCAGCTTTGGATCAGGCAGTTCATCAGGGGCTGCTGAAAAGTTATCCGCGGGGATTTCGACGTGCTCGGCCCACGCGTCGCGGTCGGCCAGGATCCACGACTCTACCTCGCGTATCGCCACTCTGAAGACAACCTGTTTGGGAAGTTCGATGGGCTGTTTATCGGGGATAGAGAACCACTGTCGGATGAGAGCCGCGGCACATGGCCTGGTATCCAGATCGGTAAGCGAGATTGTATACAGCCCTCCTTTGGCCATATTGAGAAAGCTGGAACACCTCTTCTCCAGAGCACCGTGTCCACCAGTTATCGTCGGGAATCCTTCGATGAACAACACCTTGTGCGCGGCAGAGGCGTTTCGTTCCGTCACGAGCTTCCGTGCCACATCTGCAGAAGGTGCATCTTCCACGTAGGAATAGCAGTAAATATCCCCCATGCTATATCCTCTGAATGGTCGCTGCGGTTTTCGGTAGTAGAACGTCCGCAGGCGACAACCCCGCACGCATTGCTTCCTTGTCACCCTCGGTGGGCGACTCAATTGAGGTCCCCTCGCCAGCATCTCCTGGTGTAAGGATTAAGAAATTGCCATCAATGCTCTTGTTCGAAAGCATTGCTTCGCTATGTGTGCTGATGAGGATCTGCCCGCCGGACTTCTTCCTGGACTGGCGTGTCTTGTATATGAGGCCCGGAATCTGCTCTACAACGCTCTTGTGCAATGACAACTCCGGCTCTTCAAGCAGGATCATGCTGTTGGATGACAACAGTGTCCATAGCATGGCAATCATTCGCAACGTGCCATCTGAGAATTGGTCTTCGCGTTGCCAACCGGCGCGTGGCCGCCAATGGTTGTAGAGCATTTCTAGATGCGGCCTGCCCGTGGCTTCATCTTTTATGAATTTCAGTTCCTGCAAATTCGGGATGACCTTCAGCAGAATCCGTTCGATGCTTTGAAGTCTGAAATCGCGAGACCGTTGCTGTGTCTTGGCAATCTCATCAAGGAAGCCTTGCCCAAACGGATCGGATTCCAGATGACCAAGAGAGAGTTGGTCACTGAATTTCAGGAGTTGTGGCACGAGATGGAGGTACAGCACCTCCTCAAAGAATAGGGCAATCCCTCTGAACTTAAGATTCATGTTGATCTGCTCAAGATGTGTCTGCGTGAGCCTCTCGGGGTCCGCCTCATCCTGTTTGTCCGGCCGAGCGACTAATCGCTCGCCGGCCCTGTATGCTTCTTCCTTGAGCACTACTGGACGCTGTTTGCCCTTGCCTTCGCCTCCAATCCAAAGGACATATTTCCAGTCTGCCGGTTCGTTTGTGTCCGCAAGCGATTCACGAAGTTCGAATTCAAGCTCAATTCGAGACTGCCTGCGTGCAGCCAAGCTGCGCACTTTTGAGAGTCCGCCTCGAGAAGCCAGGGCTTGCTGCAAGCCGCCTCCCTTCGGGTTCACGATGTCACGCATAAAGCGAAACACGTCAAGGAAGTTCGACTTGCCCGAGGCGTTTGGGCCGATGATGTACACTGTTTCCTGGAAGCCGACCTCCGCTTTGGTAAAGTTGCGCCAATTGCGAAGAGTCAGTCGTGATACGTACATAATGGCCTCTTTCTGAATGTCCAGAATGGCAGGGGACAGTCACCCCATATTTCGCGAATGCTAATAATGACCCTTCTATCTATCTGTGTACCTCTGCATTCATCTCTGCTATTCCTGCTTCTTGTTCGTGCCCTGAATGTGCCCGTCGGTAGGCAGTAACTGCTGAACAATACTAAGACACAAGCCCCCCGCTACTCGGCTTCTTCGATGGTGGCCGAGGCTTTCAGTTTGTCGACGAAGGCGTCGACGGCTTCGCCTTGGCGCTGTTGGAGGAGTTCCTTGGCCAGGTGGTCGTGGACCTGCTCGAAGGGCACCGGCTGCGGCTCGCGGCGCTCGAGGACCTTTGCGATGTGATAGCCGAACTGCGACAGGAAGATGTCGCTGATGTCGCCCGGCTGCATCTTGAAGACAACCTCCTCGAACTCCTCGACCATCTGTCCGCGAGGGAACCAGCCGAGGTCGCCGCCCTGGCCCGGGCAATCGGAAGCCCGATCGGCGATCTCCTCGAACGGCACGCCGTCCGCCAGCTCCATCTGGCTGGCCGTGATGGCCTCGTGAGCCACCTTCTTGTCGGTTTGGCCGTCGATGTGCTTGACGATGTGGCTGGCGTGGATAAGCTCCGGGGACATGAACCGCTCGGAATCCTCGTTGTAGGCCGCGAGAAGCTCCTCCTCCGTCGGTTCCGCGACTTCCTGAACGCCTTGGCTCATCAGGCGGTCGATCCGCATCTGGGCCTCGATCTCCGCCTTGACCTGCTCGGCCGGGGCGTCGCCGGCCTGCTCGCGGACCTGCTCGTACGCGGCGTCTATCTCCTCGGGCGGGATCCCGGCGTCCATCGCCGCGGCCGCCTGCTGGACGACGGTCCGCTCGATGAGGTTCTCCCTGGCCCACTGGGCCAACTGGCCCGGCTCGCCCTCGCCCTCGACGTACTGCTCATAGTGCGGCCGAAGGTTCTCGACCTCCGCGTCGATGTCCGCCTGCTCGATACGTTGACCATTAACCACAACCGCCATGAGCTTCTCCTAAAAACTCCCAAGATTCTCGCCGAGGTCCGTTGACACAGCCCGCCAATATAACGGTCTAACCCGCGCAAGGCCAAGCCATCCCGCGGGAATATAACATCCGCCCCCCTGCCACTTACGCCAGCGAGCAGAGTATCTCCAGGCCTTGTGCGAGCTTTTCGTCGCTGGTGGCGTAGGAGAGGCGGAAGTGGGTGTCCCGCGACGAGAAGACGTTGCCTGGGATGACAAGTACGTTGTTGGCGATGGCCTTTTCGACGAAGGCCGTCGCGTCGCCGCCCGGGGCGGGCACGAACGCATAGAACGCCCCGCCGGGCTTGACCAGGCCGAACTTCTCGCCGAGGGCCTCGTAAACCATGTCCCGCTTGCGGGCGTATGCGGCCACGTGTTCGGACACGTCCGTCTCGAGCGCCACCACCGACGCCGCCTGCGCCATCGACGGCGCGCAGACGAAGCTGTACTGCTGGAGCATGGTCATCTTCTCGATGATCTTCTCAGGGCCGCTGCACCAGCCCATCCGCCAGCCCGTCATGCCGTAGCTCTTGGAAAAGCCGCGCATCAGCAGCGTGTTGTCGTAGATCGAGGCGATCGACGCGAATGGGCCGTCGTAGCAGAAGAAGTTGTATATCTCGTCGCTGACCACCAGCAGCTCGCGCCGCCCGGCCAGGGCGGCGATGGCCTTCAGTTCCTGGGCGGTATAGACCACGCCGGTCGGGGTGGCCGGCGAGTTGAGCATTATCATTCGGGTGCGGTCGCCGATGGCGTCGGCGATGCGGTTGACGTCCGGGCGGAAGTCCGGATAGGTGTCCACGAGCGCGCACTTGCCGCCGCTCAGGTGTACCAGGTGGGAGTACATCACGAAGTAGGGATCGGCGAATATCACCTCGTCGCCCGGGTTGACGGTGGTGAGCAGCAAGAGCATGAGTGCGCCGCTGACGCCGGAGGTTATGAGGTAAGGCCTCTCGTCGTCCCAGCCGAACTCCTCGCGGCACGCGCGGGCCACGGCCTGACGAAGCTCGGGCAGGCCCTGGGTCTGCGTGTAGTGGTTTAGCCCGGCGCTGATGGCCTCGACTGCCTTTGCCTTGATGGGCTCGGGCACGTCGAAGTCCGGCTGGCCGATCGAGAGGTTGATCGGATCGGTCATCTTCGCCGCGAGGTCGAAGACCTTGCGGATTCCGGATGCGTCGATCAGTCGCATCCTGTCGGCGATGGCGCAGCAGTCGCTGGGCATTTCAGGCGGGTTCCTTCGCAAAAGGCCTAATAGCGGTAGCGCGACGACACGGCCGGTCGGCCGGCGAAGCTGCCAAAGGCGCCGCGGCGCCCTGCAAGCCCGGCCCGGTCGGGCCGGTCAGCTTCAACCCTTGCCCTTGCCCTTGCCCTTGCCCTTCGGCGCGGCCTTGTCGGTAGCGGCCTTGTCGGTAGCGGCCTTGTCGGTAGCGGCGTCGGCTGCTGGAACTTCGGCGGCGGCTTCGGCGCCTTCCTCGGGCTTCTCTTCCTTCTTGGCTTTCTGGCCGGCCTTGGAGTGCTTGACTACCACCTTGGGCAAACCCATCGGGCTGTCGGCATCCGGGTCGAACTTGCCCTCTTCCGCCAGCTTCGCGATACGCTCGGCACGAGTCAAGACACTGCGATGACGCGCCATCGCGCCGCCAGTTTTCAACGACCTGTCCAACGTCATCTCTGAGTGCTCCGTAAAACAATGCCCCCCAGCCCGGGGGGCGTCCTTGCTGAATCCTGCGCCGGCGCCGTCAGGCCACAAGGCCCGGCCTCGCCACGGGGCAGATCGCGCCTCGGCGATCACGCACCGGCGTCACTGATACCTCTCAAACCACGGGTCCAACTTGCCCGTGGAAGTCCGCTGGCGAAAATCATACGTCTTATGCTTGGCGAAGTACCTCTTGCCAAGGGCTTCTACCTTCTTGCCGAAGGCCTCGGCTTCTTCGCCGAACCTCGAATCGAACGGCCGTAGCGACCAGACGATGTACCGCTTCCTCGCGGAGTTCGGGTGCGTGTACTTCGCAACCGTAACCTGCTCGCCGTTTTCCTTGCACCACGTGGCTATTCGCCCGGCCTCGGCGAGGTCCTTGTTGTCAATGCCGCCAAGGGCCTGGACCACCAGGTAATACTTGCCCGGCACGCGCCCCGAAGGCGAGGCCGCCGGGGCCTTGCCCTTGCCGGAGCCATTGCCCAGCACGTGCTTGCCCGGCAGCACCTTGCCGGCCATCTTCCCGGGCCCGGCGGGCACTGTCGCAGACGACCCGCTGCCGGCGGCATAGGCGATCCACACCGCCGCTATCAGAACCAGCACCAGGCCAACCGCCGCCAGGATGCAGTGCGTGTAGTTCAGCCTGAACAAAAGCTGCCCGCTCGAGCCGGAAACGATCCTGGACCGTGCCTTGGGCGCCGCGCCCGGCTGGGCCTGCACAGGCTCAGGCGGCTCCTGCTGACTGGCCGAGCCCTGGCCGCCCATCCACTTGGGCACGTTCAAGTTGGCATCGTCGCGCCGGTTCTTGATAACCTCGAACAGCGCAATCGAGTCCTTTCGCTTGGCCACTTGCTTGCTCCATTATCCCACGACCGCCGCGGACCGGCGATTATCAATCCTATGAATGCTACCGGTTCCAACCTTCAATGTCAAGGCAGATAAACTGTTGGCAAAGCTGCCCGTCCAGGCGGCACCCGAAATGACCAGGCAGACCTGCGAATGAAAAAAATGGGGAAATCCTTGTTTGAAACAAAACGCATGTTTAAAATGCACATTTGAATGACTGCCCGATGGTGGAGATGCCAATGAATACGTCCAAAAAGCCACAAAACCAGACGCGTGACCAACTGCTGGAAGCCGCGTGCCAGGTCTTTGCGGACAAAGGCTACCGCGATGCGACTATCGCGGACATCTGCCGGCGAGCCGGGGCGAACATCGCGGCCGTCAACTACCACTTCCGCGACAAGAAGACCCTCTACGCCGAGGCCTGGCGGGTCGGCTTTCATCGGTCCATCAAGGCCCACCCCGCCGACGGCGGCGTGCCGGCCGGGGCTCCAGCCGAGCAAAGGTTTCGCGGGCGAATCCTCTCGTTGATCCAGCGTTTCGCCGACCCCGCCAGCCACGAGCTGGCGATGATCCACAAGGAGATGGCCAACCCCACCGGCCTGCTGGCGGAGGTCGTGCGCGAGTGCATCCGCCCGATCCGCCAGGAACTGGGGGCCATCGTCCGGGAGTTGGTCGGCCCCGGGGCCGGCGACCAGCAAGTCATGCTCTGCCTGATGAGCATCCGCGCCCAGTGTTTCGACCGGGTCGTCCGCGAGCGCCGCCGCGACCTGTTCACCAAAGCCGGAATCAAGCACGACGCCGAGGCCGACAGAATCCCCATCGAGCAGATCGCCGACCACGTTACCCGGTTCAGCCTGGCCGGGATGCAAGATGTCCGTCGGCAGATCGAAACCGACGCAGCCGACCAATCGGAGTAGCCTAGTGATTCGCGGATTAAAGACAAACACGGCCCCCTCCAATCGAACCTTGCCATTGTCAAAAGGTCTGCCCGTGACGGCGGGGATGCTGCTGGCCTTGGCGGCCATGACGGGATGCACGCACCCGACCGTGGAGGTAGCCCCGCCGCTGGCGACGCCGACGGCATTTTCCGCCACGGGCGCCGCGCCGACGCCGGATAATTGGTGGGCCGCCTTCCAGGACGAGCAGCTCGACGAGTTGATCGACCAGGCCATGCGGGAGAACTTCAGCCTGCGAGTCGCATGGGACCGCCTCGACCAGGCCCGCGCTCTGGCCGCCAAGAGCGAGGCGCCGCTCTGGCCCAGCCTCGACGGCTCGGGCGGAGCCTCGCGCACGGCCGTCCAATCGCCCATGACCAGAAAGCCGACCACGGGCCTCTCCCTTGGCCTGCAGGCCGCCTACGAGGTGGACCTCTGGGGCCGTGTCCGATCCACGCACGACGCCGACCTGCTCGACATACGCGCCAGCGAGGACGACATCCGTGCGGCCGCGATAACACTGGCTGCACAGGTCGCACAGACATGGTACGCCCTGGCCGAGCAACGCGGACAACTGACGCTCCTGGGCCAGCAGCTAAAGACCAATCAGGACTACCTGGAAATCATCACCCTCAAGTTCCGCCGCGGGCAGGTCTCCGCCACCGACGTGCTCCAGCAGCGGCAGCTCGTCGAAACCACGCGCGGCGGCCGCGCGTTGGTCGAGTCGAACATTGCCGTTCTGAAGAACCTCCTGGCCGTGCTTGTCGGCCGGCCGCCGGAGAGCTTCTCGCCGGCCCACCTTGCGACGCTGCCGGAAATCCCCGCCCTGCCGCAAACGGGCATACCGGCCGAGTGGCTCCGCCGCCGCCCTGACGTCCGCTCGGCCGAGCGGCGGGTCCAATCCGCCGACCAGCGAGTCGCCGCCGCCATCGCGGACCAGTTCCCCCGGCTGGGCATATCGCTGCGGGCCGAGACGTCGGCCGAGGCCGTCAGGAACCTTTTCGACAACTGGCTGGCGAGCATCGCGGCCAACATCGCGGGGCCGCTTATCGACGGCGGGCGGAGGCGGGCGGAGATCGAGCGAACCAAGGCCGTGGTCTCCGAGCGCATCAACGCCTACGGGCAAGTAGTGCTCGCGTCGCTGGCCGAGGTCGAGGACGCCATCGCTCAGGAGGCCCGCCAGGGCGAATACGTCAAGAGCCTCCGCCTGCAGCTCGGCCTGGCCGACCAGGCCACGAAACAGACGCTCGACAATTACACCAAGGGAACCATGGATTTCACCCGCTACCTGACGACGCTGCTGGCCTACCAAAGGCTCCAGCGGACGCACCTGGGGGCCAGGCGGCAACTCGTGCAGTTTCGCGTTGACCTGTACCGCAGCCTGGCCGGGGGCTGGACGCCGCCGCGCCCCGCCCCGGCCGCGATCGAAACCGCGCCCGCCGCCCCGACCTCCGCGCCGGCCCATGATGACAGCGCAACCACCAAGCCCGCCCAGCCTGCGGGCGACGCGAGGCAATAACCATGACAAGCCAAGACGACAGCCGCCCTGCCGCCTCCTATCCAAACGGCCCAGCCGCGCCGGAGGCATCCTCCAGCCATGTCTGGGCGGGGCGTATTCTACGTGCCCTGCTGGTGCTGGCGATACTGGGCGCAGGCGGCGGGGTATCCGCCTACTGGCTCATGAACCGCCCCAAGGCCAAGCGCCGACCTACCAAACCCCACGCGATTCTCGTCGAGGTCCAACAAGTACACCCGCGAGAGGAGCAAGTCGTCATACGAGCGATGGGGGCGGTGGTGCCGGTCAGGAGCATCGAGTTGGGTTCTCGGGTCAGAGGCGAGATCGTCCAGGTCAGCCCCAACTTCATCCCCGGCGGTCGGTTCAATGCCGGGGATCTTTTGGTCAAGGTCGACCCGAACGACTTTGAACTCTCGGTTCGGCTACAAAAGGCCCAGGTGAAGAAGGCCGCGGCGGATGTCGAACAGGCCGCCAGCGCGATCACGCAACAGCAGGCAAACCTCACCAAGGCCGAATCCGCACTTGCGATCGAGATGGGCCGGCAATCCTCGGCGCTGGGTGAATACAAGCTGCTGGGCGAGACGGTAAAACCCGAGGACGAGGCCCTGGTGCTGCGCGAGCCCCAACTGAAAGAGGCCAAGGCCAATTGCGCCGCAGCCGAGGCGGCCAAGCGGGCAGTCGCCGCGGCTCGAGACGCGGCCAAGGCCTCCGAAGCGGCGAACAAGGTCACCTTGGAGCAGGTACAGCTCGACCTGAAGCGGACGGAGATTCGCGCGCCCTTCAACGCGATGGTCCGATCCCGCAACGTCAATCTGGGGACCCAGGTCGCCGTCGGGGCGTCGCTGGCCTCTCTGGTGGGGACGGATAAGTACTGGGTTGAGGTGTCGGTTCCCGTCGATGAACTCAAGCGAATACGGATTCCCGAGTTCAACAGCACGACCGGTTCCGTGGCCCGCGTGTACCATACGGGCGCTTGGGGCCCTGACGCAAACCGACCGGGCGTGGTCACACGATTGATGAGCGAGATCGAGCCCGAAGGCCGCATGGCCAGGCTGCTGGTGGCCGTGGAGGATCCGCTGGACCTGAAGGCGCCCCCCCAAGCCCGTAGGCCACTGATTCTGGGCAGCTACGTCCACATCGAGATCGTCGGCCAGAAGCTCCCCAACGTCGTGCGCGTCCGGCGGACCGCTATGCGGGACGGCAACCATGTATGGGTAATGGGGCCGGACGACAAGCTCGAGATACGTGAAGTCAAGATCGCCTGGTCCGGCAATGACCACGTATGCGTCGCCGAAGGCCTCACGACCGGCGACCGGCTGATCGTCAGCGATCTGGGCGCCCCGGTGGCGGGCATGCCGTTGCGAACGGCTGAATCGGTC
>JAUWQU010000418.1 GCA_030610965.1 Phycisphaerae bacterium | reverse complement strand
CTCGGGGCCCATCATGACGAAGACGGGCAGGAAGCTGACGACCGTCGTCGCCACGGCCGTCAGCACGGCCGAGCCTACCTCGCTTGCGGCGCGGTGGACCACCTCAAACCTCGGCGCGTCCGGCGGGGCGATTTTCAGGTGGCGCAGGATGTTCTCGCAGATGACGATTCCCATGTCGACGATCGTGCCGATGGCGATGGCGATACCCGACAGGGCCACGATGTTGGCGTCGACGCCGAAGAGCTTCATCGCGATAAAGCACATCAGCACCGCCAGCGGCAGCATCGCGCCGATAAGCACGCTGGACCGCAAGTGGATCATCATGACTATGACGACCACCAGCGTGACGAGTATCTCCTGGACAAGGGCATCGCTGAGCGTGCCCAGCGTCTCCTGGATCAGCCCGGTGCGGTCGTAGAACGGCACGATGGTTACCGTGCTGATAGTCGCCCACTCGGGCCACTGGCCCCGGGGCGCAGAGCGGAGGTGGGCCAGCCAGGCCACGCCGTCGAGCGTCGAGCCGTCGTAGGCCTCGAAGCCATTGTCGGCGGCGTAGCTTCGCAACTCGGCCGGGCGGGTCTTGTCCAGGTCGATGACTGCCTTGGCGGGCATGCCGGGCTCGAGCTGCTCGATCTTCTCCTTGACGTTATTGATGACCTCCAGCGGATTGGCGCCGTATCGCGTCACCACCACGCCGCCGGTCGCCTCGGCGCCGTCCTTGTCCAGCGCGCCGCGCCGCAGGGCCGGGCCCAGCGTCACGTTTGCCACCTGCCGGATCGTCACCGGCACGTCCGCGTTGACCTTGATGACGCTGTCCTCGAGATCCTTTACCGACTTGATGAATCCGATGCCGCGGACGAAATACTCTACGCTGTTTATCTCGATGCTGCGGGCGCCCACGTCCAAGTTCGAGCCCTTGACGGCTGCGTACACCTCCGGCAGCGTCACACCGTAGGCGCGCATGGCGTCCGGGTCCACGTCCACCTGGTATTCGCGGAGGTATCCGCCGACCGATGCGACCTCGCTTACCCCGCCGGCCGACTGAAGCGCGTAGCGGACCGTCCGCTCCTGGATCGTGCGAAGTTCCTCCAGGTCCCATCCGCCGGCCGGGTCGCCGTTGGGGTCCCGGCCTTCGAGCGTATACCAGAATACCTGCCCAAGCGCCGTGGCGTCCGGGCCAAGCGACGGCTGGACTCCTTCCGGCAGCGTGTCGGCGGGCAGCGAATTGAGCTTTTCCAGCACACGGCTGCGGGCCCAGTAGAAGTCAGCCCTGTCCTTGAAGATGATGTAGATGCTGGAGAACCCGAACATCGAGAGGCTTCTGACGGTTTTCACTTCCGGCACGCCCATCAGCGCGACCGTCAGCGGGTACGTCACCTGGTCCTCGACGTCCTGCGGGCTTCGGCCCATCCACTCGGTGAAGACGATTTGCTGGTTCTCGCCGATGTCGGGTATGGCGTCCGTGGCGACGGGGTCGCGCGGCAGGTCCTCGATTTGCCAGTCGAACGGCGCGAAATAGAGCCCTGCCCCGACGATGAAGGTCACCAGCAGCATCACCACCAGCTTGTTGCTCATGCAGAAACGCAACAGCCTGCCCATCAGCGATCGCTGCTCGGGCGTCTGGATGGTGTAGTCCTCGGTCATGGGCTCTGCTCCGCGGGCGCCGAGGCGGGCGGGTCGTCATCAGGGCGGCGGATGACCTCCTCGACGCTGCCGCACTTGAGCATGCTGGCGCCGAAGTAGGGATTTCGTACGGTCTGGCCTCGCTGGAGCCAGTCCGCGCCGTGCCCGTCGAAGGCCATCGGGCAATGGAGGCGGTAGTAGGCCTTCGGGCCTTCCGGCGGCAGACGGCGCGCCAGCGCCGTCGCCGCGTTTGACAGCGGCTCGAATGCCACGCGAAGGCCATGAATGCCTTCGCCCAAGGCCGCCTGGGCCAGGGCCTTGTCGATCGCGCCCTTGGCGCTCATCCATGCCTTGTGGCCGGCGGGGCCAAAGAGCTTCATGTCCACGCCGGCGATGGCTTCGGCCATGCCCGTAAGGGCCGCTCGGGCCGCGTTGGGGTCGTCCGCGGCAAGGCCGGCCGAGGCTGCGAAGTAGGACTCGAAGACTGTTTCGACCTGCTTGCGAAGCTCAGCCGACAATGGTTCGACAGGTATTGGGGGCTCGGCGGAGGCCAGGCCGAACCAACTTGCCAGCGTCGCCGCGTTGGCGGCGAGAGGCCTTGCCGTGTTTCGCAGCGCGGCAGTCGTCGTTGCGGCGGCGCCTTCGTAGGCGTCGTTGCCCAGCCGCATGGAAAGCTCCTGCCACATCATTCGGGTTTTGTGGTCGCCCTGATTGGCGTCAACGGCGGAAAGGGCGTCCGCGAGTTTGCCGAACGCCCCCTTGGACGCGACCAGGTCGTCCGACATGGCAGTCCTCTGGGCCTCGCCGGCGGCAGAGAGCACCTGCCGCAACTGCTGGGCAAGCAGGCCGGGCAGCCTGACCGCTCCGGACGGGGCGCCCCCGCCGTCGGGCGTCATCATGCTGGGACGGGCCTGGATCTGAAGGGCGGAGTCGATCTTGAAGTTGCCGCGGGTCACCACCTGCTCTCCCTCGGCCCGGCCGCGACGCACTATGTACCAGCCGCCGGCGCGCGGCCCGAGGACAATCTCCCGCCCGACGAATGTCGGCTTTTCCTTGTCGGGCACCTTGACGTACACGATTGCCCGCGTGCCGGTGATAAGGGCGGCCGAGACCGGGATCACCAGCGGCTTGTCCTGCTCGCTGGCCGCGGCGCTGACGTAGCCGAGCGACTCAGCCGTGACCAGGTCCATGCCGCATACGTCGCACTTGCCTTGGCTGGCCTTGACAACCTCCGGGTGCATGGGGCAGATCCACTTGCCTGCCAGGTGGGGCTCCATCGCCCGCCCGCTGGCGGCGACCTGCGAATACACCGTGGCCTTGACGAACATCTCGGGCTTGAGCTTGCCCTGGGCGTTCGGCACGTTGACCCGGACCTGTACAGTGCGGGTGGCGGGATTCACCAGGGGAGCGATGAAGGAGATCGTGCCCGTGAAGGCCTCGCCGGGGTCGCTGATGGTGGTGAACTCCACCTTCTGTCCGTAGCGCAGCCAGCTCAAGTCCGATTCGTAGGCGTCCAGCTTCACCCATACCTGCGACAGGTCGGCGATGGTGTAAATGCGCGTGCCCGTCTGAACGTACATGCCCTCCTGGGCGTTCTTATGAATGACTATCCCGCTGACGGGGGCGTAAATCGTGACGTGAGCATCCGCCTTGCCTCGCTTCTCCATCAGGGCCACCTGCTCATCCGTCAGTCCCAGCAGGCGGAGCTTATCTCTAGCAGCCCCCACTGTCGCCTCGGCCGTCTTGCGGACGATGTCCACGTCACTCCGCTGGAGGCTCTGAACTGCCTTAAGGGCCTGGAGCAGCTCCTCCTGCGCACTATACAGCTCCGGGCTGTAGACGTAGACCATGTGGTCGCCCTTCTTGACGGCGATGCCGGTATAGTCCACGAAGAGCCGGTCGAGACGACCAGGCACCCAGGCGGTGATGTATGCCAGGCGTGTCTCGTCGTATTCGACCTTGCCGACCATGCGAATCTCAGCCGTGGGGAACAGGCGTTGAACCGCGGCCGTCTGGATGTTCATCAGCGCCTTGGCGTTTTCGCTGGTGGTGAAGACGCGCATGCCGCCCATGGCGTCCGGCGCGGCGGCCTTGCGGGGGATCAGGTTCATGCCGCACTTCGGACACGAGCCCGGCCTGGGCATGGCGATCTCGGGGTGCATCGAGCAGGTCCAAACGGTGGCGGCTTCAGCCTGATGCCCGTGGGCGGGCTGTGTGCTGGCCGACAAGTCCTTCTCGTGAGCGGGCGACAAGACCCAATAAAACGCGATTCCCAGCCCGACGCCGAGGATCAGGGCGGGCAGCGCTACCAGCAGACTGCCGAGTCCGCCCAGTGCCCGCGAGGTGTTCTCGATCTCTTTGCTCATCTTGTGTCTCCACGGACAGATGACGACACTGCCTCTGAATCATAGGGTGCCAAGGGAAGGGCGCGAAGCAAAATGCCGATTGCTCTTAGCCGTTGGCTTCATCGACCGTCTTAACGATTGAAACGCGCAATAGGTTCCACACTCTGTCCTTACTTCATCATCGGGGCTGTGAGCATGCCCCCTTGAGACCTAGGGATGCGCCTGGAAGGGCAGGAGGAGGGTCGGAGGTTCGAATCCCCTCCGTCACCCCAAAACTCCTTGATTTACGGGGGTTTTCACGCCTTGGGATTGGAGTTTCTCTCAGGGCGACGAGGCGGCGCGCGCCGTTCCCGGCCCGGCCGAGGCGCCAAGCCGACCGAGCCAGACGCGCGAACCCCGCTTCAGTAGGCGGGCCATCGAGGCTCTGAAGTATGGGTCCGGTTGGCCCAATCTCAGGCGTACGGCCCGTACTCGGCACGGTTTTTGGCGGTTAGCGTGGATTTTGACTTTACTGCAAGGCCGCGACCTCTATAATGACTCCTAGAGGGCGCCGTACTGGCGAAGTGGGAGATTTGCAGATGAAACTTGCCATCCGGATAATCGACAACGAACAGGGAGGCTACACGGCCGTCTGCCCATCCCTGCCCGGTTGCCGGAGCATGGGCGGAACCCGCGAAGAGGCAAGGGAGAAGCTCAACGAGGCCATCTTGGGCTACATCGCCGCCGTAAACAAC
>JAUWQU010000092.1 GCA_030610965.1 Phycisphaerae bacterium | reverse complement strand
GGTTGACGCCCAGGTTAAGCGCGACCGTAGCCCCGCCCGTCACGGCCAGGTTCGCCGTGCCGGAGACGTCCACCAGGTTCGAAACCCCCACCAACTCCCCTGGAACCCCGCCGGTGACCAGGGCCGCCAGCGTGGCGACGTCCAGATTGTAGGCCTGGCTGTCCGACACTGAGGTCGTCACAGTCACGTCCAGCAGGATGTCCTGACCGGAGACCGACACGCTCACCAACCCGCTGCCTGCCGGCAAACCAAGCACCTGCCTGATCTTGGCGGCGACGGTCTGGAGCGTTTCCTGCGGGTCGGCCTGGAGGCCTACGATTAGCGCGTCCATGCGGGCGACGTAGTCAGTCAGAGCGCTGACGGACTGGTTGATCATCGGCATGTTGCCCGATAGCGCCGTCGTCCCCGCCAGGTCGGACAGGTAGTTCCGCGAACCGACCAGCGTGTTGACGATGTCGCTGAAGGTGACGTCCTCAAAATCCTGGATCGGCGCGAAGTTCGAGTACGTCAGGGTCGCCGGCGCAAGGCCCTCGAAGTCCGGCAGATGGATCGAGATCGACGGATTAACCGGCAACCCGCCAAGCATGTTGCCCACCACGCTGATGTTGTGGAGGTTAAGGTCCTCCGTGCCGGTCACGACGGGGCTGGATGTGATGGTGGTCGCATCGGCGATTGCTGCGCCTGTCAACTCCGGAAGGGTCAGTCTGCCGCCAAGCGTGCCGATCGTGTCCGTAAGCTCCGTCGAGACCTGCCCGCTGCCGGTAGCGTCGCCGGTGCCGACGTTTATCGCCAGGAAACCATACTGCGCCGGGCTGCTGAATGAGGCCGCACCAATGGTCACCCCGCCGTCTAATGAGCCGTCCTGAATGAAAAAATGGTCCGCCAGCGTCTCGCCCGCTCCCACGGCCGAGAGGTCGAACCCGAATCCCAACTCCACCGTCGTCTGCCCGGTAAGGCTTACCGCACTTGCACTGGTCAGCGAAGTCAGCGGGCCGAGGTCCACAGCCGTGAAGTCCCACGCGCCGGCAATGGGCGCAAAACTGTGCGTAAAGACCAAGTTATAGGTAAGTTCATCCGCGACCGGATCATACGCCGCATCCACAACCGCCGGGGCCACACCCAGCGCCCCGGCCAGGGCCGTAGCGAACGCCTGGGCGTTGTCCCAGGACGAGCCGACCGGCGTGTTGACCTTGGCCCGAAAGGCCTGGTCGAGGTCCAGCAGGCTGCCGACTGTCCGGTTGTGGATCATCGGAATGGCCGCGCTGAAGACGCTCGAATCCCCGATCCGGCCAAGCTGCGTGGCCAACTGGTCCAGCATGGCCGTCATGTCGCTGGTGCTGATCAGGCCGAAGTTATCCAACTCCCCAAAACCCACAAAACCGTACGCCGTCGGGGGATCGGCGAACAGGTCGGCGTCGGTGACCGAGATCGTAGCGTCGGCCGTGAACGCCCCCAACTCCGCGTGAACCGGAAGCGCCGCGGCCACCGAACTGGTCGTCGAGGCCAGCAACAGCGACCCCAGGCCAGTGCCCTGAAGCTCGCTGAGCGTTACTTCCCCGCTGGCGTCGGGGTCCAAGAGGGAAATGTCGACTTGGGCATCCAAGTCGGCCGTGCCATTTTGGACCTGGGTATCCATAAAGCCAGCCAGCATGTCGAAGTTCAGGTCGGCGGTGTGGTGGATGTCGGCGGTGACTGACATCCCGGCCAAGCGAATGAAAAACGCCTGATCGTCCGGCAGGCCCGGGTAGAGGTCGAAGCCGAAGGTGAAATCGAGATCGAGCCCCGTAACCAGTTGCACCGTCGCGGCCGGGTCCGGCACCAAGTTGTGGGCCTGGCCATCGGTGCCCAGGTCGATCGCCGTGGCGGTCGTGCGCTCGGCTTGGAAGACCATGTTGAACTGCAACTCGTCCGAGCCGCCCGAAGCCAGCAGCCCGCCTGTTACCGAGGCAGGATTGACCGTCACCGTCAACCCCCCAGCCGAGACACTAAGGCCCTGAAGTGCCGCCACAAGCTCGGCCGTCGTTGGCGTAACGTCACCGGTGAAGTAATCCGAGACCGGCTGGTAAAGCCATGTCTGGATGATGTCGCCCGTGTTCAGTGCCCCGCCGATGCTCTGCTGGACTATGGGCAGAAGCTGGCTTTGGGTGCCGAATCCATCGACGCTCTGTGCCCAGCCCGCCAGGCCCTGCAAACCGTCGAGCAGGACCAGCTTCTGCGCCTCGGTTATGGCGCTGTCGGATAGGGCATCCAGCAGTAGGCGGGGTTCGAGATTCTCAAACAGCGGGCGATCACCATTGCGGTGGGGGCTGACGCTGGCCATGGGACTCTCCTGCGAGCAACGATATGGGCCGAGGCGAAACGAGTACGCAAGCCCGGCCGCCACGGCTCGTCACCACAGCGGCGCCTCGCTTCGCCTCCTGTATCCACTACGGTTATAGTTGATTCTATGGCCAAATATCGAAAAGTCAAACTCAAATGGCGGCACAGGTTCACCAACTCGCGCTTCCACGGCCGTCGGTTAATGGCGATCACCTTTTGTTTTCAGCAGTTACGTTTCATCACCAACGCCGCCCTACTAATACCAGTTTCCCAGTCTGATTCGCCGCCTGCCGGGGCACTTGGTGGAACAAATGTAAGCCTGTTTCGGACATTGCTGTTTGGGATTTTGAGTTTGTTTAGCATTTCGAGCTTGCGATTTGGTGCTTGCTGCCCCGTTGATCCGCAGAGTCTGACGGGAAGGGAAGACCCCGTATGGTCCCAGAACTCGACCGGGTCTTTCGGGCACGCTTGCGGGGCAGGTTCTGGGCGCGATGGACGGTCTGCAATGATGGATAGGCGCTTGTCTCGACACCGAAACCGCCTGATTGCCGCATACGGCGCATAGCGCCCCGCAATCTCGGCGAACCACCAGTTCCTGGATCGATTCGGCCACTGGCGGCCTGCCCGACCCGCGCTTGGCGCTGCCGTCACACTTCCTCGCGATCAACGTCCGATACCAGCGCAGCACGGTCTCTGGCGTCACAAGCGTGCAGACGTCGGCAAGCACCTTGCGGCCCAAAGTCTTGCCCTTGGCAGCCAGGCGCCGGCGTTGGTCGTCGGTGAACCGGATCCGCTTGCCCTTGAGATGCTCCCGGAGCACGCGGTTTTCCTCTGCCAAGTACGCAACAACATCCTGTTGTTGTCGATTCAGCCAACCGGCCAGCGCCACCACGATGAACTGCCAAGTTTGGAAGACCATGGGCGGCATTCTACCGTCTCATCTGCCGCCACGGCAGGCCAAATCGACCCCGCCGGGACCACGACAAACGGCTTGCCGCCAAGGAACTTGCGCCGAGGCTGAGTATTGGGACCATACGCCCACAAAGTCCATGGTCCGCTACACCATGACGAGTTCCACATATGTCCCTAAGACATTGCCCTATCTGTAACTTGCTAGCTGGGCGTTATTTCCGGGATCGGCCTCTATCCAGTTCATAACTCGGAGGTCGGAGGGATAGCGACAGCCGGACTGAGAAGACCGTGCCGCCTTCAGGGCGCGAGTGGACTTCGATTCGGCCGTCGTGGAGCTCTACTATTCGGCGGGTGATCGCTAGGCCCAGCCCCGTGCCGTCGGGGAAGTGTTTCTTTGCTTCGGGGCCGCGGTAGAACTCCTGGAAGAGGTGGCGGTGAGCCAGGGCGCTTATGCCTATGCCGGTGTCGCTCACTCGAAGCACGGCCGAGGCTCCTTCGATTGCCAACTCGATCTCGACCCGCCCGCCTCGCGGGGTGTACTGGATGGCGTTGGTCACGAGGTTGGCGACTGCTTCGCGGAGCATATCCTCGTCGCCGCGGATCTGGGCGGCCTGGGCGGTGGCTGTCAGGGAGACGTCCTGCGCCTCGGCCTGTGGGCCGAACAGCTCGACGGCGGCGTCGACGAGCTTTTCCAGGCAGACCATTTGCATTTCCCGCGTGGCCGCGGGCGAGCGCAGCCAAGAGTAGTGGCGCAGGTCCTTGACCAGTTCCATCAGGGCCTTTATGCGTCGTTTGGCGCGGTTGATGAGCTGGCGGTGGTCGTTGTTGAGATTGTCGGCGCTGCCGGAGACCGCGTCGAGGATGCTCAACATCGCGGCCAGCGGGCTTCGCATCTCGTGGCCGGCCTGCCGCATGAAGAGGTCCTTGGCCTCGTTTACGTCGCTGAGTTGGCCGTAGGCTTCCTCGACCTGCGCCTCGCGGTCGCGAAGGCGGGAGGCGATCGCCGAGCCGATGAAGACGATCATGAACATCATGGCCGTCAGCGCGCCGGTTACCTGCGCCACGTAGAGCACGTCGGTGTACAGGCCCGCCAGGGGCTCGGCGGCCCCCGGGGAATTCGCGACAATGCTGACGTGCGGCAGCACGCCCCACAGCTCGCCGTAGGCCATAGCGTGGACAAGCGCCGCGGCGCCCAGGGCAACCGTGTATGCCAGCCAGACCGGCAAGAGTTCGGCCGCGACCACCAGCGGCAGCAGGATCAGGATGATGAAGTAGTTCTCGACGCCGCCGATGTAGTGGACCAGGCCGCAGACGGCCAAGCTGTCGCAGGCGATCTGCCCCAGCGCCAGTGCGATTATGATGGGCCTCGTGATCCGCCGCCGGGCGCTGACGATGTGCTGAAGGAAGGTGAACAGGGCATTGTAGAGGAATATCACCAGCACGGCGTCAGCCGCGGGGGTCAACCGGGCAGGGCCGCCATCTTCGCGGAATCGCATGCCCACGATGTTCCATGCTACCAGCAGCAGCATCAGGGCGAACAGGCCCATGAACCAGCGGATTTGAATGAACCACCCCAGCCTGTCGAACAGTTCGCGGTCGGTCAGCGACAGGCCGTCCTGTGCTGTCGAACTGCTGGAAAGGCCGCTGACCATGACTCGGGCTCCTCGCTACACTACGGCGCCACCCGGTCGGCCAGCGCCAACAGCGCCGCTACCACGCCATCTACGGCGGCGGCGACCGCCGCACTCAGCGGAGCATCCACCGCCGTCTGGCCCGGCTGAACGCCGAGCACCACCGTCGTACACGGATGCACCTGCGCCAGCAACTCCAGAAACGCCGCCGGCGCCGGGCCGTGCGTGCTGGGCCCCTGGCCGGTAACACGCTCGCCCTCTATCAGCGTCACCGTGCCCGGCTCGGCCCCGAAATCCACGGCATCGATCATGAGCACCGCCGGCGGCTTGCTGTCGGCGATGCGGAACAGGAAGTTCTCCGGCGCCGTCTGGACATTGTAAACGTTCCATGGCGCCACCGCGGCAAGTTCTCGTCCGATCAACACCCCGGCCGCATCGTCGCCAAGCAGGTCGTTGCCCACGCAAACAATGGCCGAGCCGCGCTTCAGCATGCCAGCCAGACGCTCGATCAGTTCCGGCGAGACCTGCGTCCCGCATGAGGAGCCCGGCGGTTTGGGCATCGGTCATTGCCCCCAGAGTTCGCGGGCCACCGTCGTGCGCCTGCACGCGGGGCACTGTATGCGCATGATGTCGTTGCGGGCAATGGCCGGCTCGCCAGGCCGGGATACGTCCGGCGGCGCCAGCCTGGCCGAGCCGTCGGCCGTCAGGATAAGCGTCGGGTTGGCGTAGAGTTTCGCCCCGAGCTTCTTTGCGACCCACAGCAGGTGCTTTCGCGTCGCGACGATGGCGCCGCAGACCTCGCACAGCACGAGTTCGTGCTCGATCTGCTGGCGGCACTGCGAGCGGTCCAACGTGGCCAGGTCGTACTCCTTGGTCAGCCGGATTCCCTCGCCGGTTGTGCAGTTCAACTCGCACTGGCCGCAGAAAATGCACTTGTCCCACCGCTGCTCGATTATGCGCAGGCGCCGCTCAGGCTCGTCGTGGACCTCTATCGCCAAGGCCGGGCATATCTCTGCGCACGCGCCGCATCCGACGCATCCGCCGTTGTCGTCGAAGACGGGTCGGCCTCGAAAGCCGTCGGGCGGCTCGTGCGGCTCGAACGGATATTTGGAGGTATACGGGCCGAAGATGACGGCCCGTACGGCCTCCTTGAGTTCACGAAGCTTGGGTTTCTTCATGTTCGGCCCTTTGGGTTTGGGCGGCGGCCTGCTCGTTGCGGATGTCCTGTGCCCTTGGCCCGAATGCATCCTCGACGCTGCCCGGCCAGAGCGGCACGCCGGAGAGGTACGCCCCGCGGCAGATCGCATGGGCGGCCACCGGGCTGGTCAGGAGGATGAACACCGCGCAGATGATCGCCTTGATTCCCATCGGCCAGATCGCGCCGCCGGACTCGCCGAACGCCGCGACGGCTACGCCCGCGAGCATGACGCACGTGCCGAGCGTGACACACTTGGTGGCCGCCTGGGCGCGGTTGTACACGTCGGGCAGGCGAACGAGCCCGATGCACCCGAACAGGTCGAACGCCAGCCCGACCCCTATCAGCCAGTATGCGATGTCAGGCATCGTAGGTCCTGCCTTCCAGGTACTTGGCCAGCGCCAGCGTGCCGACGAAGCTTATCAGCGCCCAGGCGATGGCGATGTTCATGTAGTATTCCCGCCCGGTCCCCACGGCCATGATGCAGCAGAAGCCGACGATCAGCGTGCCGAGGATGTCGATGGCGACGGTGCGGTCCGGAGCGCTTGGGCCCTTGCCGATGCGGTAGAGGCAGAGCATCGAGCACAGCACCAGCAGGCCGAAAGCTATTTGCTCGAACGTGCTCATTCGAAGATCCTCCTCAGCAGCGGCTCGAAGCGCCCGCAGATTTCCGCGGTCCGCCTGGCCTCGTCGTCCGTGTCGATGTTGAGCCAGTGGATGTAGAAGTCCTGCCCGTCGATGTCCACGGTCAGCGTGCCCGGCGTCAGCGTGATGCAGTTGGCCAGGAACGTTCGCGACATCTCGCCGGCAAGCGTCGTGCGGACCTTTACGATGCCCGGCCGGATGGGCACGTCGGGGTGGATCACCCGCAGGGCCACGTCCACGTTGGCTCGCATGCAGTACCACAGGAAGTACGGCAGAAAGACAAGCAGGAAGAACCACCGCCGCGGGTCGAGCGCCTTGGCTATCCCGTCGGGGTAGATCTCACCGAGCAGCCCCCCGACGATGAGCGCGAAGAAGACGCCCGTGCCTATCACCCATGGGTCGAGCGACCAGAACAGCAGTAGCCACAGCCCAAGGACGCTCAGCATACACATCAGCCATTTCATGGCGCACCTCCCATAGTCACGATCCTGGCCGAGCCGAGCAGGGCATCGGCGGCCGGGCCGAACACGTACTCCCGCAGCGGCACGATCGCCAGCCCGGAAACGATGCAGATAACCGCCAAGACCACCATCGCGGTTTGCATGGGCAGGGGCGCCTCGACGGCATTTGCGATATGGGCTTTGTCGGCGGCGCCCTCCAGCGCGTATCGCTGGACCTTGACGAAGCTGATGAGCGTGACAAACGCGACAAATACCGCCAGCGCCGCCAGCACCTCATGACCGGTCAGGACAAGCGCGACGATGATGATGAGCTTGGAGAAGAACCCATTGAACGGCGGCACGCCGACGATGCTCAGCGCGCCGACGCGGCAGCAGAAGCTGGTGACCTTCATCCGCCTGGCCAGGCCGCCCATCTGCTTAAGGTCTCGCGTGCCGGTCTGCTGCTCGATGGCGCCGGAGACCAAGAACAGCAGGCTCTTGAACGTCGCGTGGTTCAGAAGGTGGAACAACCCGCCGAAGAGGCACAGCCCGGCAAGGGCCATGTCCGGCGAGGGTCGGGCCGCGGCCTGGGCGGCCGCGCCTATCGCCAGCACCACGTAGCCCATTTGCGAGATGCTGTGGTATGCCAGTAGCCGCTTGATGTCCCACTGCCCAACGGCCAGCAGCACGCCGATCAGCATCGACGCGACGCCCAGCGTCATCAGGATGGCGGCGTACTGCGGGGTTGGCCCAAGGACGTTGAAGACGATTCGCGCGATGGCGTAGACGCCGGAGGCCTTGATCAGCACGCCGGAGAGCATCGCGGAGACAGGCGCCGGCGCCGACGGGTGCGCGTCCGGTAGCCAGGCGTGGAAGGGCACCATCGCGGCCTTGAGGGCCAGTCCTCCCAGCAGTGCCGCGGCCGCCAGCAGCACGGCCGGGCTGCCAAGCCCGACCTTGGGCAGCAGCATGTGGACCTTTGCCATATTCAGGTGCCCGGTGAGCGAGTAGAGGATCGTAATGCCCATCAGGATGAAGGCCGAGCCTACCGTGCCAAGGACGAGGTACTTGAAGGCGGCTTCGAGTTCTTCGGCCTCACAGCCGAAGGCCACCAGTGCGTACGACGCGATGGCCGCGACCTCCAGGAAGACGAACAGGTTGAACAGGTCGCCTGCGAGCACCACGCCGTTCATCGCCCCGACCATGAGCAGCAGCAGCGCGTCGAAGAGCCACGGCTTGGTGAACCGGCGCATGTACGCCCCGGCGAAGATGAACGACACCAGCGCCACCAGGTTGATCGTCACGACCATCAGCTTGGAAAGCCCGTCGCAGACCATCTCTATGCCGAGCGTGTTGGTCGGCCCCCAGCCGCCCACGAACAGCCTCAGGTCGCCTTCGCCCAGCAGCAGCAGCGCCAGCGCGAGGTTCGCCAGCACGGCCAGCGTTGCCAGCGTGGCCGTCCATCGCTTCAGGAAGCTCACCTGCGCCATGGCGACCGCGCAGAACGCCGCGCCCAGCGGCAGGACCACAAGTAGCGGCACGATAGACATCATGACTGGGCAACCTCGGTTGTAGATTCGCGGCGGGGCTCGGGCGTCCGATCGGCGGCGCCCGCTATCCGCGCAGTTTGCGAATCCGGTTCGTGTCGAAGGTTCCGTATCTCTCGTAAATGCGTAAGCCCAAGGCCACCATCAGGGCGGTCAGGCCCAGGCCGATTACTATGCTGGTCAGGACCATCGCCTGCGGCAGGGGGTCGACGGCCTTGGCGGCAAGTTCGGCCGACGTCTGGTGCTCGGCGAGGATCGGCGGCGAGCCCCCGCTGCGATAGCCCACCAGGACAAGCAGCAGGTTCACCGCGTAGTCGAAGATCAGCAGCCCGACTATGATCTTGATGACGTTCTTCTTGGCCACGACCGCGTAGAGCCCGATCAGCAGCACGGCGAAGGCCAGGACGTATATCGCGATGCCCATGTCAGC
>JAUWQU010000753.1 GCA_030610965.1 Phycisphaerae bacterium | reverse complement strand
CCCCCGGCCCGGCATCGCCGCCACCAGGCTGCCACCGGCCAGCGGCTGGAGCAACATCGGGCGGTTGGGCGTGTATTTTCGTTTCTCGGTCAGACCTCCAGGCCGCGCGACGTGCAGCCAGCGACCCGCATCATATCGGCTGAGGAATGCTTGATTGCTGAACTTGGCCCAGACCTGGGCGTTGGCGCCAAGTGCCGCCGACTCAACGAGCCCGAACATCTCCACCGGCAACGAGGGCGGGGCGGTCAGCACGCGCGGCGACACCACAGCCAGTCGCAGGAACGAGTAGTCCACTGCCTGGTCGTCGGCTGACAAGAGGATCCTGCCGCGCTTGTCGCAGCCAAAGCAGGCGCCCGAAACGGCCAGCGGGTTGGCAAACAGCGGTGAGACCTTCCGGCCGTCCCACGTGCAGAGCGGCTTGGTCGGAAGGACGACCCTTCCGTCGGGCAGCCTCGGCGCGGGCCGGGGCACATTGCGATACTCGAACCGCAACTCGGTGTTCGGCGGCAGCGCTACGGACTCGCCGGCGGGTGTGAGCATGGCCAGTACGTGCCGCGACAGTGAGGTGTCGTAGCCCTGGATCAGCGACGCGCCCCGCCGCAGCGTCAGGACGTGCTTGAAGTGCGGCCAGCGGGTTTTCAGCGGGTCCGGGCTGGGCACTGTTGCCTGCGAGCCATCCTTCAAACGCAGGCGAGCGACGCGGCCCATGCTGTTCACCTCGATCATCACGAGGAATTGCCCGTCGGCCAGGGGCGCAAGCTCGTACGGCTGGGATGAGTGGCGGCGCCAGCTCTTGCCGTCATGCGTCCACAGCCCGACTTTTCCCCAGACAGCCACCTTGCCGTCCGGGCACTCGACGATCTTCACGGGATCTCCCCGCCGGGCAAGCCACGTGGGGGGCGGGTCGAAGAGCTGGTAGCTCCACGCCTTCCCGTCCAGCACGTGCAGGCCGTAGGAGTCGATGAAATACAGTCGGCCAGAAGAGTGCTCCAGCATGACGCGAGAAAACCCCGGCTTGAAGTCCGGCTGGCTTGGGTGGGGCTTGGCAAGTTGATCCGGGGATTTGCCTGGCGCCACGTCGCGCTCGCTGAACTCGCCGGTGGCTGCGTCCGTGCAGCCCAGGCCGTAGCGAGTAACATCCCAGAACCGCCCCTTGGCGTCGAAGCCGAGGGGGATATTCGTGGCCGGAAACTCGATCACCTTTCCGGGCAGGTCGGGGCAGACCAGGTACTCGAAGGCCGTATTTCGGGCGGTGTCGTTCAGGCCGATTCTGCGGACCAGAAACCAGGCCCGCCCGTCATGGTCGACAAAGGCATCCTGGTAGAGCCGGTCCAGGTATTGGATCGGCTCGCCCGTCAGCTTCGGCGCGACGGGCAAATTGGTGTCGGCCGCAAACGCCGCAGGCGCGTGCATCAGCGCCGCCAGCGCCATCAATCCGCTAACCATAGCGACATCATGCGCCCGCATAGTGGTCTTCATTCGTCACCCGCCTTGTCTGGCAGTAAAGGATTTCCCTCGATCTCCTTCAGGCGGCCCTCAGCCTTGAGCAGCCGGCGGAGCCAGCCGGCCGCCTCGTATCGGCTGAGAAAGCCGATGTGCTCAGCCACGGGATTCTCGTCCCATCGCCAGCGGACCTTCGGCTCGGTGCCTTTGATGTAATCCCACAGGGTTTTCTCGAACTGCTCTTTGGAGGCGGTGGCCTTGATGGCGCTGAAATAGGCATTGTTTCGCCCGGCGATCTGAATCATGTCGCTCAGGACCGAGGCATCCCACAGCCGGGGTACGAGCTCGAGGATTCGATCCCACTTCTTGGCCCCCCGGAGCGAGGACAGGTAGGCGCTCTCCAAATCGCAATCGGCCAAGACGCGCAGGTCATCGGCGTAAGGCTCGAGCATCGCGATGGCCTGATTGAACTTGCCGGCATGGACGAGCCGCCAGGCATTGGCGTCGGTGATACGAATGACGGTGGTGGGGTCCATGCCCTTGGCGGTCGCGACTTTCGCGGCGAGGTCCGGCCTGCGGATCATGCTGAAGTACGCGATCTGCCGGTCGGCTGGTTGAGCGTCGATCCACTTCTTCAGCCGGCTCTGTGCCATCGAAAGCACGTCCTGCCAATCACGGAAGGCGTCTTTGCGGCCAACGATGTCCGCCAGCAGCTTCCGCGGCACGAATACCACCGATTGGCCGGAGTTGACGCACAGGCCCTGTTCGTCCAGGCACATGGATCGCGCGCCGCTGGCGGCCATGTAGGGGCCGGCGAAGGATCGCCCGTCACGCGTGGCTGTCAATCCGCCGGCTGCGTCGAGGATCCAGAAGCAATCGTCAACCGCCACGGCGTCCACCGGATGCTGTGCCAGCGGGGCAACAGTCGCGCCGTGCCGGTCGTCCCAGCTCCAGAACGCCGCGTGCCGTTCCAGGATGGCGCCGAATTCCGACAGGTCGTCCGGCGGAAAGTAGATCCGCAACGTCTTGTTGTCATTTTCGCTGAACAGGTATATCGGATGCTGCGTGTCCCAGGCCGTACTGAACATCATGGTCCGGTGCCCGTCTGACGCCATTCCGCTGCCGCCATAAGAATACTGCTTGACGGAAAAGCCTTCATGCCAATGGCCGGATGCCGGATTGAACAGGCTGAGTCTCTGCTGTTCGCCGTGGTAGATACGCCACCCCCCGTCGGCCAGCGGCGCGCTCCGCCGCACCGGGCCGCACGACCTCCGCGCCCGCCCGCATCGCCCTTCCGCCTTGCC
>JAUWQU010000183.1 GCA_030610965.1 Phycisphaerae bacterium | reverse complement strand
ATCGACGCGCGGACCTTTTCCTTTCCCTCGGGAAAGAGAAAGAGAAAGCCCCGGTCGCCGATAATGTGGGCACTGCCGTCAAGGCGACCGAAGCCCGGACAGCCGAACAGGTCGCGCTTCACCTTCAGGTAGGCATGATGTTCGGTGGCCCAGGCCCGCCATTTCTTGAGAAACTCGCGATTCTCCTTTATCGCCAGCCCTTTGAAGGCCGGCCCGATCATGCAATAGGACGACATGCTGAGCGCGCTGATCACGTTCAGGACGAAGCCCTTTGGATCCGTGTCGAACAGGTCGCAGGTATTCTTGTATACCGGATTGAACCGCCCATTCTGCAGATGCCAGGCCTGGTAACGATTCATGCGAATGCCATGGGTTTCGTAGAACGGATACGCGCCGTTGAAATAGCGCAGGCCCCACGGCCCCCCGCGATGCATCCCGTAGTACGTGTCCAGACAAACCCCCGGGTGTCGCTGTCGCAGTTCACGCAGGAGCTTCTGGATGTTTGTCCACTCCTTGTAGAGATTGTCGCCGGGCAGGTGACCGTGACCCGTGGCGTGGCAGGTATCAAAGCCGATGCCTTTGGCCCCGGGCCGGTAACCGGCAACCTCCCAGTAACTCAGCCAGCGCCCGTCAAACCCCCAGTAGCGAGGCTTGTATCTGGTAAAGACATGATCGAGGATCTTCAGCATGTGATCCATGTAGGGATCGCAAGCAGGGCACGATACTTTGCGACCAAAGAGGTACTCGCTGACTTTGCCATCCTCGTCGATGGACGCCCATTCGGTTCGATTCTTGAAGTACGTACAGGGCAAGGAGAAACTGGATACACGGACACCAATCTTCTCTCCGTGGTCATAAAAGGCCTTCATGGCGGCAGGCATAATGAAATCCGGCGTGAATTCACCGGCGTCGAAATCATCAAGCTTGGCCACATCATGTTTGGCGTGCAGCCCGGCCGCAGGCCCGGCGGGGCCCGGCATGCCTGCAAGCCCGCTGTCCTTGGGAAAGCCCATGGGTTCGATACGCATCTGGTCGATGTAGGGAGGACTCATCGGATGGATGCCGCGCCCATACCAGGTGTGGGCCGTCATCACATCGTGAATTCCGGCCTGCTTGAGGACGTCGAGGACGTTCGGCTTTACGTCCCAGAGCCCGGCCCACCAACCGTTCTGCCAGACCCAGTACCCATCTTCCGGCAAAGGCAGATCATCAGGCAATACGTGCCGCATGAACTCCTGCATTGCCCACACTTCGCCCCAGTCAAGCGTTTCGGGGGTGACGGCGGCAGCGGGGATGCGCCCGCCCTTGAAGTGCTGGCTGAGCCCCGTGCGCGCCCAACTGATATACGGTGCGGGCACGACCCCGGGATAGGGGCCCTGGGAGTAGCGGTAGATTCCTTCGCGACGATAGACGCCCAGAAAGTACTTCTCGCTGACGTTCACTTCCCCTTTCGCGACCTGGTAGTTCGGCTGGTAGGCGAGGCGAAAACCTTCCTTGCCTTTCTGCTTCAGCTCCCAGTAGGGATATTCGAGCCCGGCGAAACAGCCGCCCTTTTCTCCGCGCAGAAAAAGATTGATCGGGCAGTGCCAGATCGTCTGGTCGTCGTGAAAATGAATCTCCGTGAACGCCGCCGAGGTCATGTTCTCCAGGACCACGGACTTGAGGAAGTACGGCCTGCCGCCCTCAGACTTGATCTCCAGCCATTTCTCGATGAAATGATCGTCAGGGCCGAGCTGATAGCGCAGCGTGACATCCAGCCCGTTGCCGGCAAAGCGCAATTCCACCAGGCCCGCCTTGGCGCTGACTGTCGAAGCTTTCCCGGATCGGAGTGCCCCCTCCGAGGTCACCACTTCGAAACCCAGCCCGGCCTGCTGGTAGACCACATCCAATTCCTTGTCGCGGATCGATCGAAGGGCGCCGTCTTGCCGGTCGATTTCCACGGCGATGCGCGAGTTCTCAAGAACCAGCGGCTGATCAGCGTTGCAGGCCTGATTCAGGCACGCAAACAAGACTGCTCCCGCACAGGCAATAAACGTGTAAGTCTGATTCATATAATTCACCACAAGAAAGGTCGCGTTTTACTTGACCGGTTTCTTTGATTACTTATCTGGTTCCTTGAAGCTGATTCCTTTCTCAGCACAACGCGGCGCCTCTTCCAGTCCGGTTACGTCACATCACTCGTCGCTTGGCGGCGATGCGCGTCTGTCGCCTAGAACTTGACTTGCCAGGCGACCGGAGACTCCGGGCTCTTAAAGCTCACCGACAGGAGGTCGCCTTTTCTTTCCTGCCGAACCGGGATCGCCTTGCCGCCTGCCGAGGCCGTCGGCGTCGAGGTTGCCGCGGAGCCCGGCGGGATGTGGATGAAGAGCGTGTAGTCCTGCCCCGGCACGATCTCGGAAACGCCTTGCAGGGTGCTGCTGGCCGCATCCCAGGACAGGTCCCGGATGGAATACGCGCCGGTGATATGACGCGAGGTGCCGATCAACTGCGGGTGGTCCAGCAAGCGGTGAATCAGCACCACGCGGGTATCGTGGCCTTCGACCTCAAGGGACATCCGATCGGACACCACGCCCAGAAGCGCCTGATTCCAGAAGTCGAACGCGACGTACTTTTCGCCGGCATCGAGCCCGAGTTGGCGGCTGAGCGACACGGTTTTCGTCACCGGAGCGGATCGCCAATTCGGCAGCGCCACCACGTCGTAGGTTCCGGATTTCGCCGCGACCTTCAGGTCCAGGATTTCCGGGTAGTGGTGGATGTAGTCGTCGGCGCGGACGCTTCTGAAACAAGCCCAGTCCGCGTCGGAGCCGCGGCTGAATAGGTCCATGGGGGCGATCGGCATCGTGGGCAGGGTGCGATGGAGCAGCGGCAGGCGGTCCGGCGGCAGCTCGGGCATCACGTCGCCCAGGGGATACGCCACGCCGGTAAGCGCCACCACGCTGACGACTGTGCGGGCTTCGGCAAGCGTAACGCCAAAGCCGATCATCGGGGCCTCGCGCTGCCGCGCGTTATCGACGACTCTCGGCGAACGCGTGCGCTTGGCCTGCTCGACGCACATGGGCGCGCAGAGCTCCATGGTCTCGCCCGGCATCACGTAGACCACCATCCGGTTCAGAAAGGCATTGGCATTGATGGAGTCGAACAACATGTACATGCCATGCCAGTTGTTGTACACATCCTGCCCGTTGAAGTAAGAATTGAAGTACCCGATCCCGTTGAGCGGCGTGCCCGACGGGCAGCCTTCGACGAATGTCCTGGGGCCGATCGCCTGGCGGATGACCTCCAGCCGCCGCCGGTACGTTTCGACCGGGTCGGCCGTGCGGTCGTGGAGGCGGTTCGGGTCCACCCGGGGCGCGTACGCTGGCAGCGAAAACTCGCCGTCGAACTTGTAGTACTCGAATCCCCAGCTTCCCAATGTGCCGAACAGATCCTTGAGGAAGCCCAGCACCTCGGGATTACTGGAGTCCAGTGCGGGCGTGTTGTAATCGCGAATGAATCGGCCCTGGGCGTCGCGAAGGTACCAGTCCGGGTGGGTTTTGACCGCGCCCGCGTAGGAATTGGGGACCAGCCACAGGCCGGGGCGCAGGCCTTTCGACTTGATGTACCCCGCGATCCACTTGGGTCCCTTGGGGTACTTGTCCTTGTCCCATTGGTCGATCCAGTTGTGGCCCTCCGGCCCGAACTTACCGGGAATGCGATCATAGCCGTCGTCGATCGTAACGTACTGGAAGCCGTGGGGCTTGAGATGCTCGGCCAGCCAGTCGGTGTTCCTGACGATGTCGTCTTCCGTGGCGTCCGCGAAGTAGCTGGTCCAACTGCACCAGACCATCGGCGCCCGGTCGAAGACGGAGGTGTCCTGCGGCACGTAGCGCGGGACTCGCAGGACCTTGGTGTAGTAGTCGGGAATCAGCCGGACCAGGCCCGGCCCCGGCAGGGGCATGGTGAACGCAAGCTGCTCGGCGCTGGCGTCCGGCGACGAGAAGCGGGTCTGTTCCGGGAATCGGACGGCCGTGTCGGTCTGGCGGTCGAACAGGCTGTGAAACACCGATCCGCTCGCCTGGCCGAGGGCGAAGTACATGCAGTCGGGGTTCTCGCGGGGGAGGAACGACGGGTTCCGGGTGAAGCCGCCGCCGTAGGTTCCGGCGCACTCGCCTGTCCCTTGCCAGGTGACGGGCGTCCCTTCGGCATCGAGCAGGCGGGCCAGTCCGCGGGTCTTCGAGACCGGCGCCAGGCCGGTCAAAACCGCCGCGGGAGCGGTGCTCGAAATCTTGAGGCAATCCCTGGTCGGCTCGAAAATCCAGGTGCTGGCCGGCTGGGCCGTTCTCACCAGCAGCCGGGAGGGAGCGGCGCTCTGGGCCTTCGATTGTTCCTGCTCGGATGCCCGCGACGATGATTTATGGGCCGGAGCGCCGCCGATCTCCACGGTCCATTGCTTCAGCTCGCGCAGTGCACCATCCGCCTCGATGTTCAGTTGGGCATCGTGCAGGACTGTCCCCAGGCGTTCGTGCTTGACGGTGAGCCGTCCGCGGCCGCGTGACGCTTCAATGGTCCATCCTTCGTTCGTGAGGGTGGTTTCGCCGGGCAATCGTGCGCTGGGCGTGGCGTCAGCGGCCAAATCGCCGCAAGCGAACTGGATGCCAGCCAGGTAGTGCCGCAGCACCGTGGGCTCCCAGAAGACCTCTTTGTCGTGGCCGAAGGCGCTGTAGAACGCGCGTCCCTTTCCAAATCGCTGCACCCACACGAGGCCGAAGTCACCATCTTTGCGCGTGATTCCCGGCTTGGTCATGTCGGAGCGGGAGGTATCAAGGCTGGCCAACACGCGCAGTCGCTGGCGCGAATACCGCTTATCGAACATATAGATCTCGTCCGAGATCGAGAAGGACTTTCCGCCAAAACACTTCATAAGCGGATGCTCAGGCTCCTCGATGGTAACCGTCACCTTTTCATGCCACGGGTGGCTGACGGAGTAAGCGCCCTGGAGTTGCCCGAACTCCGGCCAGTCCAGAAAGGTGTGCGCCGAACAGTGAATGCCAACATAGCCCTTGCCGCCCTTCACGAAATCCATCAGGTTTTGCTTCAGGACCGCATCGGTGAAAGGCGTATAGCATGTATTGAGAAAGCAGACCGCGTCAAACTTCGCCAGGGAATCCCGCTCGAAGACGTTCGGGTCTTCGCTGGCGACTATCGTGTAGGCGCCGGTCTTCTCGCCTACGATACGCAACGCGGCCACTCCCCAGGGCGTCGCTTTATGCACGAAACCTTTAGCCAGGGTAAAGACGAGAACTCTTCGCGGCCGGATAACCTTAGCGGGCGCTTCGCCGGGGGCGGCCTTCTGGATCTTTGCCAGATCGCCGGCCGGGACCTCAACAGCCATGAGGGCCCGCGCCTGCAAGGTTGCCAACAGTAGACAAATGAACATGTTGTTTGATTTCATTGGATGTCAAATCCGCCACGGTGGACGCATGGCACGGGTTAGCATTCGGTTTGCCTGATCATCATTTGTAAAGAGTTCCTTCGCAGGATTCCAGCGAAGTTTCCGCCCAAGGCGCGTGGCAATGTTGCTCAGGTTGCAGATGACATTGGCGTGATGGCCCGCCTCGATCCGGCAGATTGGATCCCGGCGGGTCTTCACGCAGTCAAGGAAGTTCGCATGATGGTTGTGGCTTTCGTATAGCCGGACGTCACCGGGCTTGAAATGGACTTTGACCAGCGACTCGGGGTCTGACCAGATACCCCCGCGGTTGACGAACACCGAGCCCTCGGTTCCTTCAAAGCGAATGCCATGTGGGTTCTCGTTGTCGCTGGTGAAGATCAGCCGCACGCCGTTGGCGTAGAGGTATTCGGTGTGCCAGGTCATGGCCGTGTCATTGAGGCCATCCGATGGGAATACGGCGTGGCCCTCGACCTCAATCGGCCCGGTGTGATCAGTGCCATTGCCCCACTGGGCGATGTCGATTTCGTGTTGGCCCCACCCGGATTGAAACCCCACGGTGTAGTCATAGGTCAGCATCCAGCCCTTCAGGTTTACGAGGCGTTCCGGGAAATAGGGCTTCCAGGTCGCCGGCCCCAGCCACAACTCATAATCCAACCCTTCAGGCACCGGCACGTCGCGCATCTGCGGCCCGGGATAACCACGCGGGTCGCCGACTCTGATCGTTTGCAGTTTACCGAGGTAGCCGTTGCGGGCCAGTTCACACGCCAGACGAAACTGGCCCGAGGAACGCTGCTGTGTGCCCACCTGCACGACGCGGTCGTACCGCCGGGCGGTTTTGACCAGCGCCCGGCCTTCGGCGATTGTCGTCGTCAACGCTTTCTCGATGTAGAGGTCCATGCCCCCACGAAGTGCCGCAATGCCATGTAACGCATGCCAGTGTTCCGGCGACGCCACGAACACGGCATCGATGTCCGAGCGCTGCACCATCTCGCGAAAGTCGGCGTAGGCGGTGCAGCCCCGCAATGCTTCGCCACGCGTCTTGGCATAAGCGTCATCTGCCCTGTGCTTGGCGGCTTCGCGCTTGGCGCGCACCGGATCGCACACCGCCACAACCTGGGCATTGGGCATGCCAAGCAGGACCCGGATGTGCTGATTCCCCTGGTTGCCCGTGCCGATTATACCCACGGTGATACGCCCGCTGGGCACAGCGACGCCGTCACGCCCAAACACCGAGCCGGGCAGCACAAGCGGCGCCAGAACGCCGGTGACGATGGACTTAAGGAAACGCCGGCGATTGGTCGCTACCCGTAAAGTCCTTGCGGGGTAACGTCTCGTATCGGCCATGTCATTATCCTCTATCCTTCAATACTCAAACCACGCTCCGACGAACGTGTGGTCGCTGGGCCTCTCCGCCATTCTGGGCTCACTGCTTTGAAAACAGAAGGGCCACATACTAGCTTGGAAAACTGTAAGCCATTGTATTTTCATGTTCTCCGGGTGGACCGAAGGGCCGTTAGCGACTGCTATGAAATTTGATTTTCCGGGCACCCCCGGGCCGGCGGGCGGCTCTGCCGGGGGGCGGGGGGTCTCTTGGCTCGCTGTCTCACAGGGCGTACTGAGGGATCTTCATCAGTTCCCCGCCTTTGAGAGCCGACTGATGCGCCACGATGCCCGCCACGGTCATGTTCAAGGCCTGGGTCACGTCCACCCGCGGCTTGCGGTTCCGCAGGATGGCGTCCACGAAATCGCACATGAGATAGTTTCCGCCCCCGTGCGTGCCCTCCTTCAGCCCGGGAGGCAGGGGCGGGCGGGCGGTG
>JAUWQU010000444.1 GCA_030610965.1 Phycisphaerae bacterium | reverse complement strand
GTCGGGTTGCAGTTCGGCCGGCTCCTGGTCGCCTGGTTGCGGCTCGACCAGTTGGGCCTCGGTCGGCTCCGGGGCCGTCGACTGCGGGTCGGTCACCTGCGGCTCGACCGTCTGGGCCTCTGCGGGCTGCGGCTCGGCCGGTTTGGCGTTGGTGGGGACCTGAATCTCCACCTCGACGCCCGGCCGGACGGTCTGGCCCGTCATCGTCCCTGGCCAGGACAGCGGTATTACCGGCTTGATTCCGAGGGCCTTGCGAATGTCCTCGGGTATCCGCTCTGCGTGCAGCGGCCTGTTCGGCGGGATCACGGTGTCATACGGCTTGCCGAGTTCCTGCATTATCATCCGCTCGACGATGTACTTGGACGTGGCATGCTGGACCTCGTCCGCCCAGTAAGCCTTCTGGGTCAGTTGTTCCTTGATGCGGATTGCCTCAAACAGCCGTGGCCTGATGGACAGGGCCATATCGAGGTCCCAGAGGGCCTGCTCGCGGTTGCCGTCGCGGATGGCTTTCTTTGCGGCCCGCAGGTAGTGCATGGCCATCCGCTCGCTGGACCACCACTGAAGCCCCTTTCGCTGACCCATTCGAATTCGCTCGGCGTCGTCGCGAATTTGCCTGCTGACGGCCTCGTCGGCCTCGTTGCTGATGATGTGCGGAGTGATGAGGATTATCACCTCGTTCCTGTCGGTGCTGTCGTCGTGAGTCTTGAAAAGCGTCCCGAGGTACGGGATGTTGCCGAGCCCGGGGATCTGGTTCTTGGTGGTGGAGGTGTTCTCGCGGAACAGGCCTCCGATCACGATGGTGTGCCCGCCCTTTACCAGGATGTTGGTGGTGCCCTCGGTGGTGGTCTGGCTGGGCAGTTGGTTCTCGACGCTGCCGTCGGAGTCCTCCGGATGCACTTCCATGCGGATGTACCCGTCCCTGGCCACGAAGGGGCGGACCACCAGCTTGGTGCCGGTTTCCAGGAACTCGACGGTCTGGGTGGCGCTGGTCTCGGTCAAGGTCGTCGTCAGGTAGCCGTCGCGTTTGCCGACCAGCACCTCGCCGCGCTGCTTGTTGATCACCAGCAGCTTGGGGTTGGCGATGACGGTCACGTCGGTGACGGTCTCCAGCGCGGTGATGAAGAACGCTATGTCGTTTCCGAAGAGGCCCAGAGTCATGCCCCCGGATACCGGCGTGAAGTCGGTCCGGAAGTTGGCGCCGCTTCGGTTCACGACGTTGCCTGGGGTGAACGCCGGCGTGCCGGAGGTGTTCCACGTGGAGCCGGTGTCGCTGAAATCGACTCCGCCCAGGAAGTTGAAGTTGACGCCCAGCTTGTTGCCCTCGCGCAGGTCGGCGCTGATGATGGTGGTCTCGATGAGCACCTGGTCGGGCTTGACGTCGAGTTCAGCCAGCAGTTCGGCCACGCGGTCCAGGGCATCGGGCACGTCGCGGACGACCAGGACGTCCCCGTTGGGGAAGCTGTTTCCGCCGGCTTCGGTCTTGCTGGGGCTGATGCCGACCCCCGAGGCCGGAGAAACGGCGATGGAGCCCCCTTCAGACAAGGCCGGGCTAATCAGCGCCTGCGCGTCGGCGGCCGCAATGTACGAAAGCTGGAAGACCCTGGAGACGAACTTGATCTTACTCTTCAGCAGGGCTGCCTTCTGCTCCCGCGTATAGACGTATATGAAGCCGTTCTCATCGATGTAGTCAAACCCGCTGGAGGCGAGAACGGCCTCGAGGGCCTGCTGGAATGTCACGCCATAGAGGTCCGCCGTGACGGAGCCATGAATGTCCTTGGTGGCGATGATGTTCCGCTTGCCCTGGGTGCTGAGCAGTTGCAGCACGCCGCGAAGGTCGGCCCCCTGAACGTGAATCTCGAACGTGCCCGGGCGAGTCAATGCCACGACGGACTTGTCCTGCCCCCCGCCCGCGGGAGTCCCAGGCGCCACCTCGTCGGCGGCCGTGACTTTGGTTGACGGCGCAGACGCCTCGGCCGACGGACCTGGTTTCGAAACCATGTCCTCGAGTTGCGCCGCCTGGTCTGAAGAAGTCGCCTCCCGCGTCGTCGGCTGGGCCAGCGCCGTCGAGGCGAACAAGCAGGCGCATACGCTAACTGTCATTACGAGCCGCCTGCAGAACTCAAACTGTTCGAACCGTTTCATCTCGTGTCTCCTTCCCAACTGGTCGTCTCTCAGACAACCGACACTCTTGACTGGGCAACCTGCGCCTCCCAAGGCGCCGGCCACTAATTCAGTTTGCCATCTCCAACATCACGCGGATGCCGGACTTCTCCAACTGGCAATACCGCGACGTAATCTCGACTATCTGAAAACCGTTGATCCAGTCGCCCACGTGCAGCACCCGCCCGTTGACTATCGCCGTCGAGACCGATCCTACGGCCGTGCTCTGAAGCGAAAGGGACTGCGCATGGGCCTGGACCTCGCGTTTCTTGGCCTCCTTGCGGGCGTTGGGGTCGACGATGGTGGCGCCAACTACCTTGCCCGGCTTGTCCTGCTGCTCGACGGGGAAATACGCCTCCTTCGGCGTAAAGATATCTCGGTCCACCGGCAGTCTGGGCATATCCGCGGCCAACGCATCCGACCCATCCAGCCCGCCTGGCAGGCTCGCGGTCTGCCCTGACGCGGTCACGGGTTTGCGCAGGCTTGGCTCACCGGGCTGGCCGGAAATCTGAGCCGTCGCGGCCGAGCCGGTCTTGGGCGAGCCGGCCCGCATGGCGACCTCTCGCACGACGATTATGAGCAGCACAACCATCAGCACGCCCAGAATGGACGCCTTCTGGGGGTAGCGCCGTATCTCGGCCAGCAGGCGGTCCTTGAAGCCATAGTTTTTTGCCCTCGAATCGCTCATGTGGCTCTCCCTAGCTCTCCGTGAAGTAGATGTTCATGAGGACTTCGATGTTCAGGCCCCACGCCTGGCCCGGCTTGGACGGCTCGCTGCTGTCGCCGGAGACCGTGATCCGCTCGACCTGGGTGAGCCGCTCCATCTCGCTTAGCCGCTTGAGGAAACTGGCCAGCGACAGGTACGTCCCGCGGAACCTCAGAACGATCGGCAGAGTGTGGAACAGCTCCGACCGCCTCGGGTTTTCCGGCTCGATAGACTGGTTGACCAGGCTCTCCTGGGCCAGGTTGCCGCTGATCTCCCGCAGGAAGCCGCCCAGCTCGATCTGCTTGGGCAGACGCTGGTCGAACTTACTGTATCGCTTCTTGAGCGTCTGGACCTGCCTGAGCGTCGCCGGCACCGCCGAGCAAATCCGGGCGTTGTCCGACATGCGAAGCTTTTCCTGGCTGATCTCCGTGCGAAGGTGGTTCAACTCCCGCTGCTGGGGAATGTAGATCAGCACCGTGGCGATGCCGATTACCGCGGCCATGATTCCCACGACTATCGTTTTGTTTCGCGTTGCCTCAGTCACGGCATGCTCCTACGGTCATCTCGTCAAGTAGCAGTTGGCCTGGAACTTCCGGGCCGAGCGGTTGCGGAAAGTCACGTTCTTGGCGTAGTCCATGCTCACGTCCTCGAAGAGCCTGCTGCCGGCAAGCTGACCGATAAAATTGGCTACGTCCACGTCCGTCGGGGCCATTCCCGTCAGCACCAGCCGGACACGCTTGACCGTCTTGCTCTTGGCCGCGCCAGACCGCGCCACCGGCTTGTTCGACGCGTTGCGCCGCTCGGCCGGGGTCAACTCCAACGTCACCTCGATCGTCTCCATCGTCATGTGCGTCAGCGCCAGGCTCTCGGGCATCACCCGCTGAAGCTCGCCCAGGACGTCCAGAGTCCCGACTCGCCGGCCGAGCTGCTCCTCGATCCGGCCCTTTATCATCATCTCGGCCAACTGCTGGTTCAACTCGTCCCGCAGGGCCAACTGGCTGTCCATCGCCCTGGACCGGCTGCGGAGCATGCCCAACTCGTCGCGGGCCTTGTCCCCCTGCAACCCGAAGGCGTACACCATCACGCCCAGCCCGGCTACGCACAGCACCATCAGATAGCCCTGACAGATCAGCCGGCGCCGCCTCTTACGCTGCTCCTTGATGCGTTCAGGCAGAAAGTCGATTTCTTTCATGGGCGCGCTTTCGCACACTGCGCGCGTATTGGGCCGACCGAAACGACAGCCCTGCGCAAATGTTCCATTCCGCCAGCATGCCCCGCCGATCACCGGCAAGATCCGCCCCCGACGTGTCTATGCCACGCAGTGGCTGGCCGACCTGGCATTCGATGTTTAACTGCTCGCCCAGCAACTCCATCACGGCCGGATCGTACGCCTGCCCGCCCGTAAGCAGCACCCGCCGGGGCCTCAGGCCACGGAAAGTCACCGAGCAATACCGCAGGCACAGTGCAATCTCCCGGCCCAGTTCCTCGACCTTGCCGCGCACTGCATCGATGATTGTCCACGACATCGAGTTGGGGTCGTCTGTCTTGCCGTCGCTTCCGGGGTCCCTGTCGGCCCCCGCGTGCACCCCGATGATCAGAAGCCGCACCACGTAAGCCTCCGCAACCGAGAGG
>JAUWQU010000211.1 GCA_030610965.1 Phycisphaerae bacterium | reverse complement strand
CAAGAACCGATCGGGCGCCACCCCTGGGCGGGGGGCCACACGGCCCGAGGTCGCGGGGCCGACCTCGCCGCTTTCGATGGCGAACAGGCATCTCAGGTTGGACGGGGAAATCCAAAGCGGCGAGGTCGTCCCTTCGGGACTCGTCGCCGCACTCCAAGGGCTCCGCGTTCTTGTGGCGTTTATTGCAGATGCCAACCCTCTCCCCAATATCTACTACTACCTGACTACTTCCCCTTCCCATACTGCCCCACCAGCGGCCCGGCCTTGAGCACGTCGATCTGCGACTCGAAGCTTGCCCGGCCGGACTTGTAGTAGATGCCTATGGGGATCTCGTCGCCCCAGGTGAAGGCGAGGTCAAGGGCCGCGGCGCGGTTGGTTGGGTCGTGCGCTTCGTCGATGGGCTTGACGCGGTCCTTGTACCACTTGAACGTGTTGCGGCGGTTGAACGACGGGCATGGCTGGAGGATGTCCAGCAGCGCAAAGCCGCCCTTGTGTTCGATGGCGGCGGTCATCATGGCCTGGAGGTGCTCGGGCGCGCCGGTGAACGAGCGGGCCACGAACGACGCGCCCTCGACGATCGCAAGCGCCAGCGGATTGAACGGCAGGCTCGTCACGCCGTGGGTCTGGACCTTGGTTATCATGCCCTGCTCGCTGGTCGGCGAGGCCTGGCCCTTGGTCAGGCCGTAAACCTGGTTGTTGTGGACGAAGCACTTCACGCCGATGTTCCGCCGGACGGCGTGGATGAAGTGGTTGCCGCCCTCGCCGTACATGTCGCCGTCGCCGCTGGTGATGATTACCTCGAGGTCGTGGTTGACCAGCTTGATGGCCGTCGCTGCCGGCAGGGCTCGGCCGTGCAGGCCGTTGAAGACGTTGGCCTTCGTGTAATGCGGCAGCTTGGCGGCCTGGCCGATGCCGCTTACCAGCATCAGGCGCGTGCGGTCCAGCCCGGATGCGTCGATGGCCTTGTCGAGCGTCTTGAGCAGCGCGTAGTTCCCGCAGCCGGGACACCATGCGGGCTGCGTGTCAGCTCTTGTTAGATCCAGAGTCATTGCGATATCCTTTCGGCGATCCATGCCCCGGTCATGGGCAAGCCATCGTACTTGCCCAGTTGCTCGACGTTGCCGATTGCTCCCGCGGCCCGCAGCACCTGGGCGAACTGGGCCGTCTGGTTGCCCTCGACGCAGACGATGCGCTTTCGCCGGGCGATGGCCTTGGCGGTCGCGTCGAGGCGGATAGGCCAGACCTGGGCGAAGTGCAGCATCGCAGCGGGCGAGCCCTGTTCGTTTAGAATGTCCACCGCCTCGCGGGCCGGGCCGTAGGTCGAGCCCCAGCAAATCAGCAGCGTCTGGGCCTCGGCGGGTCCGTAGAGCTCCGGGGCAAGCGCCTCGGCCGTCATGCCGCCGAGCTTCCGCATGCGCTTGTCTTGCTGGACGAGATGGCTTTCGATGTCTTCGCTGAGATGGCCCTCGGCGGTGTGCTCGTCGCTGTCGGCCATTACCAGCGCCGAGCCGCCTGGCAACGCCCGCGGCGAGATGCCGGACTCGGTAACGGCATAGCGGACGTAGTCGGCCCCCGGGCTCTCGACCAGGCAGCGGTCGATGGGGGCGCAAGCCTCACCGAGCGGCTGGAGCGTCTGCTCGAAGTCCTGGCCGAATTGGTCGGTGAGGATGAGCACGGGCGTCTGGAACTTGTGGGCCGTATCGAGTGCCCGGCGGGTAACGTCGTAGCACTGTTGCACGGTGCCGGGCGCGAAGATCGCCCGCGGGAACTCGCCGTGTCCGGCGTGTAGGGCGAACAGCAGGTCCTGCTGGCTTGTCCGCGTGGGCAGCCCGGTGGCAGGGCCGGGGCGCTGGGCTATCAGCACGCAGATCGGCAGTTCCATCATGCCGGCCAGGCTGAGCCCCTCGGCCATCAGCGCGAATCCGCCGCCGCTGGTCGTCGCCATCGCCGGGACGCCAGCGTAGACGGCCCCGCAGAGCATGTTGACCGCGGCGATTTCGTCCTCAGCCTGCTCGACGACTATCCCGTATCGGTCGGCCACGGCTGCCAGGAAGGTGAACGTCGCGGTTCCCGGAGTCATCGGGTAGGACGCGACAAACTTCACGCCGCTGACCGCGGCCGACAGGCCGATCGCCGCGGCGCCGTTGTAGATCCTCAGCTTGTCGCCGCCGTCGTTGGGCTTCGGCGCCTGGATCTTCCCCGCGTTCGGCCGGGCCAACTCGGCGCCCTTGCGAGCGCAGGCCTGGTTTCCGGCGATCACGTCGGGGCCCTTCTTGGCGAACGCCTCGGCCAGAAGGGCCTCCATCGCGCCGACGTCATAGCCGAGCAGGCCCATGACGGCCCCCGCGGCGACGGTGTTCGAGTAGAGCTTGCTGCCGCCGGTCTGCTGGGCGACTTCGCCGAGGTCGATGGCGATCGCGCCCCCCGATGCCTGGCCGTTGTAGAGCACCTGCCCGCCCTCGCGGACATCGCCGGCCAGGATCTCCCGCGCGGCGTCCGTAAGGGCGATCAGCAGGTCGGCGGTGTCCGAGCCGGCGTACATTGGCCCGTCGCCGATGCGGATGTCGTACCAGTTGAGCCCGCCGCGGATTCGCGACATGTAGCTCTGTGTGGCCGCAACGTGCAGGCCGAGCCGGGCAAACACCTCGACCAGCAACGATCCCGTGGTGGCGACGCCCTGCCCGGCCTCGCCGGCAACTCGAATAGTCACGCTCATGGCTGCCTCGCTCGAATGAAAGTCCCGCGTCATTCACGGCGGCGCGCCCGACCATGCACGCGTCCGGAGACCGCGAACTATTGTAGGCGCCCGCGCCGGTGGTATCCACGAAACCCCCGGGCGGATTCCCCATCCGCATCGCGCTGGGGCGGGTTATGATACGGGCTTTGCCAAACGAACGGGAAACGCTGCCGCATGAAGGTGTACCTCGAGACAATGGGCTGCCAGATGAACCGGCTGGACAGCGAACTGGTGACGGTTTCGCTGCGCGCGGCCGGGCATGAGATGACCGATGACCGGTGCGACGCCGACGTGGTGCTGTACAACACTTGCTCGGTCCGCCGGCACGCGGAGGAGAAGGTCTACAGTCGGCTGGGCGGCGACAGCAGGCGCAAGGCCCATCACCGCCCCCGGCTCATCCTCGGCGTGCTTGGCTGCATGGCCCAGCGAGAGGGCGCGGAGCTTGCCAATCGTTTTGGCCTGCTCGACATCGTCTGCGGGCCCGGGCAACTGGCCCGGCTGCCGGAGCTGATATCCGCCGCGGCCGACGGAAGCCGCGTGGTGGCGCTGGACCCCGATCCAATCGAAGCCCGCCGCGGCGCAAAGGCGACTGAAGGCGCCGCATCCGCCGACGACTCGGACTTCGACGCGCTGGACCTCGCCCGCGACTTCCAGGACGGCCACGCCGGCGCCCAGGCGTATGTGCGAGTGATGAAGGGCTGCGACAACTTCTGCACGTACTGCATCGTTCCGCTGGTGCGAGGGCCCGAGCGGAGCCGCCGCCCGGAACGGATCGCCCAGGAAGTCCGCCGACTCGTCGACGCCGGCGTTTCGGAAGTCACGCTGATCGGCCAGACCGTCAACCGCTACCGATGGTCCGACGGCTCGCGAACGTTCGCGTTCAGCGACCTGCTCGCCGACGTCTCCGAAATCGCGGGCCTGCGGCGACTGCGATTCGTCACGAGCCATCCGCTGGATTTCACGAATGACATCCTCCACGTCATGGCCGAGCGGGCCAATATCTGCGAGTACATCCACCTGCCGCCCCAGAGCGGCTCGGACGCGATACTGCGCCGCATGAACCGCAAGTACACCCGGAGCCAGTACGACGAACTGATCGACCGGGCCCGCGAAATCGTACCCGGCGTGGTGCTGGCCGGGGACTTCATCGTGGGCTTCCCGGGCGAGGCCGAGGCCGACCACGAAGCCTCGGCCGATCTGATCCGCCGCAGCGGATTCAAGAACAGTTTCGTCTTCAAGTACTCCCCGCGTCCCGGCACGGCCGCGGCTCGCACTATGCTCGACGACGTGCCGGACGAAGTCAAACGCCGCCGCAACAACGAGTTGCTGGCCGTGCAGCACGAAGTCGGCCTGGCGCACTGCCGTTCTTACATCGCCACGACGGTCGAGGTGCTGGTCGAGGGCCCGAGCGTCCGGGCCGGCAAGCAGGGCTTCGAGCCGACGCCGCAGCGCACGCAGCTTGCCGGCAGAACGCGAGGCAGCCACATCGTGCATTTCCTCGGCCCCGAGCGCCTGGCCGGACAGTACGTCAACGTGCATATCACCGACGCGACCGCCCTGAGCCTTCAGGGCGACCGCGAGGCCGGGCAAGAGTGAGGTGACCAAGCGGCGTTAGGTAAGTTCGCGGGAGTTCCTGCCCAGGATCCGGTTCGAGTGGCAAGGAGGCCGAAGCAGGCGATGCCTTAGCAGTCCGTTTAGAAATGGATCTCGTCGCGAGAGCGAGCCGGGATTTCGAGCATCAAGGAAGAAACCGCAGGCAAAGCCTTAGCTTTGGTGAGGATTTCTGACGCAGACGCGCAGGAAACCAGGCCGCTCGCAGCAGAGATAGCTTTCTAAACGGGCTGTTAGCATCGTCGATGCAGGCAGGCGGACCGGAGACCAGCAGGAACCCAACAAGACTTATCTAAGGCCGATTAGAACGGGACCTTAATCCCGGCGCTGAAGAAGTGGGCGTTCTGGCTGGATGACAGGGCGCCTTCGTAGCGCAAGAACAGAACCAGCCCGTCGTCCAGCTTCGCCGAAACGCCCGCGCCGAAGTAGGCGCTGTCCCCGGCCAGGCCGCCCTGTTCGGTCGTAAACTTCGTCCCGCCAGCCAGGAAACTCGCGTCGAGGCTCTGATCCTTGATGTACTCTCTTGACCAGCCCGTGAAGACCTCCGGAACCAGCGTGACTTTCTCCATCGCCAGTTCCCTGGCAAGCCGCAGGCCCAGACGCGAGCGAAGCGAGTGGAAAGTCTCGGCCCCGACGCGAAGGCCGGCCCCGCCCCCGCCGGACTCGCGGAAGCCCTCTTGCCGGTAGCAGGTGTACTGAAGCGATGCCGTGGGGCTCAGCGTATAGCTCGCCAGTTCGAAGTCATAGCCACCTCCAAGGTACAGCGAGACGTCGTTGGCGCCATAATCGGAGTCGGCCTGGCGGCGAAGGGCGCCGACGACCACGTCGCGCTGGGCATCGTTCCAATGGAATCCGCACGTCGCCCACGTGTCCAGGAAAAGCCCGCCCCGCGCGTACGTCGCGAAAGGACCCACTCGTAGCGTCTCGACGTCGCCCTGGCCACGATCGTGAGCCCAGCGGATCTCGGTGTGCGCGTACGAGACAGCCAGGCCGGCCAGAACGTTGGGCGCCAGCCACGTATCCACACCGAACTGCACGCCGTAAGCCTGCCCGTAGTACCCGAGGCGGTCGGTCGAACTCTTCTGGCGGAACGTCGCGGCGAAGGGCTCGACGAAGAACTGGAGGTCCTTCAGGAAGCCATTCTTCCGCTTGGGCCGATTGGGATCCTCGCCCATCGGACCCGCCACGCCGCGCAGGGCCGACCCGAACTGCCCGTCCGTGTCAGCCCGGGACGCGGCCCGGGCGAAGTTGTCCAGTGCGCCGAGGTAGCCGTCGCTCCGCCGGCTGCGAAGGTGCCTGGCCATTTGCGACACCTGGCGCTGAACCGGCTGGGTGACCGCGTGAACCGTTGCGAGGTACGGCTCGGCGTTCAGTTGCCTCGCAGCCTCGTTGAACTGCCCTGCATCCATCAGCAGGAGCTCGTTCATGATGGCCGCGTAGTCTCCAGCCGCCGTGGCGGAGTCGGCGTCGATCGCGCTGGCCAGGCTGCGGTTGGCCTGCGAGGCCTGGTCGACAAAGCTCGAAAGCACGCGCGTTGTCAAGATGTAGTCGTTGCCCACCGTCGAGCCCGTGAAAGCCAGGAAAGCCGAGTTGCTTGTCACGACGGCCCCGCTGTCGGTGACGCCGCCGCCAGTGGTGATGATCGGGAACAGGTCGCCGTTGAGGAACACCCCTGGCCCGGCCAGCTTGGTGACGCTGATCTGACTTCCCGCCGCCAACGTCGCCGCGCCGCCCACAACGACCTGGTCCTGCTCGAGCGTCACGTTGTCGGGCTTGTTCACCTCAATATCGAGCGTTCCGTCAAGGGCGTAGTCTCCCACGACGGTCGTCGTGCCGATGCTGTTGCCTGGCGCGAACGTCCCGGGCGCGTTGATCGTCAGATTCCCGCCGACCGTGCCGATACCTTCGAGCCTGGCGCTGTTGACGACGACATTGCCGCCGACGGTTCCGTTCAGCACGAGCGTGCCGGCGTCAACGGTCGTAGCGCCCGAGAAAGCCGGACTGGCGCCCGAGAGCGTCAGCGCGCCGGCGCCGAGTTTGGTCAGCGTCCCCGTGCCGCTCATTACGTCGGCGTACGTACCGGCGACGCCTTGGTCGAAGACGACGGCTGAGTTGTTGGCAATGTCGCCTTGAAGGTTGGTTGTGCTGCCCTGAAACGTGCCTGCCGTTACGACCGAGCCGCCGGTATAGGTGTTGGCGCCCGAGAGCGTCAGCGTGCCGGCGCCGAGTTTGGGCAGCGGCCCCGTGCCGCTCATTACGCTGGCGTACGTGCCGGCGACGCCTTGATCGAAGACGACGGCTGAGTTGTTGGCGATGTCGCCTTGAAGGTTGGTCGTGCTGCCCTGCAACGTGCCTGCCGTTACAACCGAGCCGCCGCTATAGGTGTTGGCGCCCGAGAGCGTCAGCGTGCCGTCGCCGAGTTTGGTCAGCGTCCCCGTGCC
>JAUWQU010000402.1 GCA_030610965.1 Phycisphaerae bacterium | reverse complement strand
GGTAGATGGACGGCCGGGTGTCATTCTCGTCCTTCAGCGGGAGCAAGACCCCCAGGTCGGGATCTGTCAGCACCGGGGTTCGGTGGCTCGAAGAGTAAGCGATGTCGCCGATGACCACCACCGGGAACTCCAGCCCCTTGGCCTTGTGGATGGTCATCAGCCGGACGACGTTCTCGCGCTCGCCCGCCACCCGGGCCTGCTCGTAGCGGCTTTCCTCGGCGACCTGTCGGCGCATCTCGGACAGGAAGTCCGCCAAGCCGAGATGGTCCCCGGCCGCGGCCTCGGCGCGCTGGGCGACCTGGCGGACGTTGCTGAACATCCGCCGGCCCTGGAACCGCGACAGAAGCGTCGCCTCGTAGCCGGTGGCGTCCAGTAGCCGCTGAAGGACCTCGTCGATGGGCAGGGCGTCCTTGATCGCGTGGAGCCGACCGACGAGGCCGACCGCGGCCGCGAGCGCCTCGGCCTCGGCGGGCTCAAGCCGCCCGGCCAGGTCCGTCGTCAGCAGCGACGGATAGTACGGCGGCTCGCACGCCTCGGCGATGTGCATCAGCGCGTTGTCGCTCAGGCCGATGAGCCCGCCGCGAAGCGTGCCCATCAGCGCGATGTCGTCGCGCGGATTGTCCACGGCCGCCAGGGCGGTCAGGACGTCGAAGACCTCCTGCCGCTGGAAGAAGCCCGTCCCGGCGACGACGTAATAGGGGATGCCCCGCTGCTGAAGGGCACGTTCGTAGATCAGGCTGTTGGTCATGCGGGCGAACAGGATCGCGATATCACCCGCCTTGGCGGCGCGCCAAGTCTTTGCGCCATCGTCCCATACTGTTTTTTCCAGGCCGCGGAGTATTGTCTCGATTCGCTGCGCGCAGACGTCGGCCTGTGCCCTGGCGGCTTCGGGGGCACTGTCGATGGGCCTGCCCTCGTCGCCGCAGGCCAGGAGAAACTCAACGGACGGATGCGGCGGGCACGTCTTGCGGTATGCCTCCGTGGGCGCGAAGTCGTCGCCCATGAGCGGCTCGAAGAGCGCGTTGATAAACTCGACGCCCGCCTCGTGAGTGCGGAAGGACGTGTCGAGGTATTTTTGGCGACCCTCGCCCAGGCGTTCGCACATCCGGCCGAAGACCTCCACCTGGGCGCCGCGGAACCGGTAGATGCTCTGCTTGGCGTCGCCGACGGCGAACAGCTTGCCCTCGGCCGGGGCCTGCTCGGGCGTTCCACCGCCGATGAGCATCGCAAGCGTCTCGAGTTGGAACCGATTGGTGTCTTGGCACTCATCGATGAGCAACTGGTCGATGCCATCGCCGAGCGTCTTGCGCAGCTCTGCGTCACCCGAAAGCAGGCGGTTGGCGTGCTCCAGCAGGTCGGTAAAGTCCAGTAGGCCGCGCGTTCGCTTCTCTGCCGCGTACAATACACCCGCTTCAACCGCCAGTTTCGCCAGCGTTGCAAGCCCTTCGGCAGCTCTAACATCATACGAACCAAGCTCTTCGCAGTACTCCGCGTAGTCCGAAACCGTCGTTAGAAGGCTCTTCAACCGCCCGCGAACGTCCATTAAGGTGTCTTTGGCCCCCCAATTCTTGGCCGAACCGACGTTCCCAGGCTTCGTTGACAACTCTTCGAACACCTTTGCCGTCGCTTTCGAGGGGTCTTTGAGTATCTTTGCGACCACTTCAAGCTGCTCTTGGCGAAACACCGCGAGCTTGTCGGCCGGGTCGTCGCATGGTATGGCGGCGATCGCGTCGACCTCCTCGCGGAGTCTCCCGTCGCGGGTCATCGCCGCCAGCCACCCCGAGCGGTTGGTGTCGATTATCTCCTGCCATCGCTCTTGCAAGGCCTCGCCGTCGGTCAGGGCATTCAGGTCGCAGGCGAGTCGATTTTCCATCAGTTCCTGGACCAGTTGCACGACGGCGTCGAAGCTCATCTCGCCGAGCATCTCGCCTAGGTCCTTACGCTGGCCTTCGACGGCCTCCAGCACAGCCTGCTCGGCCGCGTCGGCCACCATCCGCGACGCCAGCAGATTATCGGCGCATACGGCGAAGCTGGGATCGACGCCCGCCTCGACGGCGTGTGACCGCAGCATGGCCGCGCAGAAACCGTCGATGGTGCTTATTCGCGCCTCGGGCATCTGGTCCAGCCAGGCCAGCAGCCGGCGCCGCTGGGGCCCCTCGGCCTGCCTGGCTCGCTGGTCGAGCATCGACCGCACTCGCGATGACATCTCCAGCGCTGCCTTGTTGGTGAACGTCAGCGCCACCAGCCGCGACATCGCCTCGTCGGCCTGCCCGGGCCTTTTGGCATCATTGGCATCGTTGGCATCGTTGGCATCGGCGACACTGCCGACGCCCTGGAGCAGTTGGAGGAATCGCCTCGCCAGCACGAATGTCTTGCCGCAGCCTGCGCCCGAGCGCAGCGCGACGTTCTCGCCGACGCTGTCGATGGCGGCCGCCCGCTGCGCGTGGGTCAGTTGTGCGTCGGAGGGCATCAGCGGCCCTCCTTGCCGGCCGCGATGTCATCGCCGCAGGCCGGCGGGGCCTTCCGCTCGGCGCGGACGGGCGAGTACTGGCATATCTGCCGCAATGGGCAATAGCCCGGGCAATCGTGCGTCGGCAGGGCGTCGAAGCGACCCTCGGCCATCTGTCGCACAAACCGCCCGACGGTCTCCATCGCGGCCTCCAGCTTGGCGGCGTAGCCTTCGTCCACCTTGTAAGGAAACTTCCCGCGTGCCGTCGTCACCGCCGCGAAAAATCGCTCGAACCGCCCGCCGCCGCCGCCGATCTTATGGAACGCGCCGCCGACGCACTTCTGGCCGAGCATCGCCTCGGCCGCGGCCGCGTAGAGAGGCATCTGGAGGTTCCGGCCCGCCAGCACGTCCTTTACGTTCGGCAGGCGGCCTGTCTTATAGTCGACCACCAGCAGGCCCTCGACATCGTTGAACGCGACGTAGTCGATTCGGTCCAGCCGCCCGCGAAGGCGAATTTCGCCGGCCGGCGTGGCGACGATCACCGGCTCGGCCGTGCTGCGATCGTCGTGCGGCTCGTCGGGGTCCAGCTCGATTCCGAATGACAGCTCGAACCGCAAGGCCGTCGTGTCGAGCACGGCATGGCTCGCGGCGGCCTGGAGATAGGCCGACAGGTCGCGGCGCATCTGGCCCACCTGGATCTGCCAGAGCGCGGGGTAGGGCGGCCGGAGCGATTCGACGGACTTCGCCTCGGCGTCGATCGCCTCGTCCAGCGCGGCCGTCAGCGTCTCGGGCGGCACGAGGGGAAGTTGCACGGGGTCCTTGGCTTCGCCCGCCAGCGACCGCATCATGCGGAAGAGCACGTTGTGGCAGAACGCGCCCCGCTCGGCGGGTTCTAGGTGTCGCTCGGGCTCGGCCGGCTGGGATAGCTTCAGGATGTATTTGGCGAAGTACTGCCACGGGCACTGGCCGTAGGAGTTGAGCCGCCCGGCCGAGAAATACGGGCGATTCGTGTAGTGGCGGCGCAGTTCGGCCAGTAGCGTTTCGTCGGTGATTCGCCCGTCGAATTCGCCGCACTCGGCTTTTTCCCATCGCCGGTGGCCCGCCCAGATGCCCATCGCCGCGCGCCTCACCGCCAGGGGCGCACTGGCCGCCGACCACGCAAGGGCCTTCGGCGACGGCGGAAGCTCGCTGCCGAAAAGGCCCGCCAAGCCGGCGCACAGGGCGTCGCGCCGGCTTGTGAGTTCGTCGCCTGGCGGGATGTACGGGCCAGGCGCGATCCACTCGGTCGGTATGCCGTCGAGCCCGCCGACCGCGCCGCCGAGCGCCAGCAAAAAACTGCTCGGCGACCCGGCTGAGCCGTTGGCGTCGGACTCCAGGTAGCTCAACGTCAGCGTGCGGTCCGCCCGCGTTATCGCGAGGTAGAACAGCAGCATCTCCCGCGCGGTGAGGTCGCTTCGGTTGTCGAGTACGACGCCGCGGCGAAGCCAGTTCGCACGGTCCGCCTCGCTGACCAGCGAGCTCTCGCTGTGCTGACGCGGGAACATCCGTTCGCTGACGCCCAGCACGAACACGTGGTCGTGGCGGATCGCGCGGGCGTCCAGAACGTCCAGCACATCCACCAGCGACTCGCCGCGAGCCGCCGGACACATCACGGCCGAGAGGGCATTTCGCACGTGACCGGCCGGCGGGGGAGGCTCGGGCAGATGGGCGAGGAGGTCTTCGAGTGTCGCAAGGGCTCGCAGGTCGCGGGCGATAAGTTCCGGCTCGCCCAACTCGCATGCGGTGCGGGCAAGTTGCAGCGCGGAGGCGACCTCTCCCAGCCCGGCCGGGTCGGCGGCGCGGGCGGACAGGTCGAACAGCAACCCCAGCATCGCCTTCGCCTGGCGGTACTCGCCGGGCGTCGGCTTGCGGGGCGGCGACTCGTCGGGCTCGTCGGTTTCCGCGGAGGCGCAGTCGCGCTCGGCGCGGGCCGCGAGGCGCTCGGCTGCCTCCTCGTACGACTTCCGCCCGGCCTGGACGTTGCCCTCGCGAATGAGTATCTCGGCCGCCGCGACGGTTCGCTCGTCGAAGTCGCCCAGCGCGCCCGGCCGGAAGTAGCTGCTGCGGATTACGCGGAGCACGTCGTGCCACGCCAACTGCGCCGACAGGGACGCTACATCCATCACGAAGCGGACGATAGGGGTCTCGGTCAGCGCCTCGGCCGCGGGCCCAAGGGGGATGTCGTGCTCGGCGAAGACGCGGCGGACCGTCGCGTCGTACGTGTCCAGGCTGCGAGCAAGCACGGCGATTCGCCCGCAGCCCGCCCCGCAGCCCGCGCCGCCGACAAGCAAGCGTTTGACGCGCCGAG
>JAUWQU010000752.1 GCA_030610965.1 Phycisphaerae bacterium | reverse complement strand
TTCCTTGGTCTTCAGGAACGCCTCCATCACTTCCTTGCCGCGCCCGCGCTCGAAGTTCCCGTCCTGCGACTGGACGATCTTGATCCGCGGATTGGCCGCCAGGATCTCTTCGAAGCCCTTCTTGCGGTCGGTGGCGCAGCTAGCGCCCGGCGTGCCGCGAAGCTCGAAGACCTTCACGTCGCCGGTGGTGTTGTCAGCCAGCCACTTCGCGGCCCGGCGGCCCTCTTCGACGAAGTCCGACCCGATGAACGCCACGTACAGCGACGGGTCCGACACGTCCACGCCGCGGTCGGTGAGGATCACGGGGATCCCGGCCTTCTTGATCTCGCGGAGGACCGGCTCCCAACCCGTCTCGACGACCGGGCTGAACGCGATAACGTCCACCTTCTGCGTCACGAATGATCGCAGGGCCTTGATCTGGTTCTCCTGCTTCTGCTGGGCGTCGGCGAAGCGGAGGTCCACGCCGCGCTTCTCGGCCTCGGCCTTGATCGAGAGCGTGTTGGCCGCCCGCCAGTCGCTCTCCGAGCCGATCTGCGAGAAGCCCATCACGATCTTGCCCTCCTTGAGCGCCTTGCTCGCCGGCGCCGCCGACTGCTGGCCGCCCTTGTCGCAGGAAACCATCAGCCCGCTCAGCACGACCGCCGTCAAGCACAGAAGTCCGATAGTTGCCTTTTTTGCCCAACGTTCCATGAGTAGCTCCTTGATTCGAGTTTCCCGTCTGTGCCGGCCACACGCTCGCCCGACCTCGGACCTCGCAAATCTAAACCCATGGTCCTCTCGCGGCTCGGCAAAATCAAGCCTTGTCCGCAAGCCGCATTCCCGGCCGATGACGTGGCGGGAGCGGCAGTGGCGGCCGCGAATGTTGCCAAGAATGCTGTTGTGGGCCGCGGAGCCCTGCTTACAATGGCCTCGGCGAGCATCTTCTGACTGGGGTCGTCGTTCCGGCTCTGGAATGAGGCAGATGCCCATTGCCGTGCCCCCACAGCCCTGGCTCGACCACAATTGTAGCTCTCCGAAATCTGCCGCGATAGCATTGCAGGAAGGTCGAGGTATTCATATGCCAGAGCACAACCCGTATCTAAAGGCTGCTGTCCTGGAAGTTGTCGATAACCAGCTTCGTGACAATGACCCTCCCGAAACGAGGAAGACCTACGAAAGGCTTCTTGCCCAGGGGATATCGCAGAGCGAAGCCAAGCGGCTCTTGGGCTGCGCCGTGGTAGGCGAGATATTCGATATGATGAAGAAACACTTGCCTTTCAATCTCGCCCGATTCACGGCCACCCTCGATCACCTGCCCGAGTGGCCGGAAGAAGGAGAAACATGAGAACGACGACCGTTATTGCCGCGATGGCCCTCGCCGCCGCTGTCGTTGCGAGCATGGCCGGATGCGCCGGCAGCGCCGCGGACCGAGTGACGCCGTCCGGGGACATCCGCGTCATCACGTACAACATTCGCTCGTTCGAGGGCTACACCAAGAACTGGGATCGCTGCAACGACGTCGTCAGGCGCGGGCAGATGGCCGAGCGTTTCGCGCTGGAGCTTAGCCTGTACGATCCCACCGTGATATGCCTTCAGGAGGTGCCCGGCGAGGCAAGCGCCGCGGCCCTGGCGGCCCGGCTGGGGATGCACTATGCCCATTTCAAGGGCGGGTGGAAGTCCAAGGGCTGGCCGGAGGGCATCTCCGGGGCCGTGCTGTCGAAGTATCCGATACTGGAGGCGAAGCCCCACCCGTCGCTGAACTGGGCCGACCGCCCGGAGGACCTTTTCACGCGCTTCTGGGGGCGGGTCGTGCTGGACACGCCGGCCGGTAAGCTTGCCGTGCATGCCATGCACGGCTATCACAAGGACAGCCAGGTTCGGCTGCGGGAACTTGCCGAGGTGCTGCCGGCGGTGCAAAAGGACGTCCGGGAGGGCATGTCCGTTATTCTGCTGGGCGACCTGAACCACAGGCCGGACTCGCCCGAGTACGAGCGCATCGCGGCCATCGGAATGACCGATTCGCTGGGCGGCCCGGCAGGCCCGGCCCCGCTGACTTATTCGAGCATCGAGCCGAAAGGCCGGATCGATTACATATGGTCCGCCGGGCCGATCAGCAAGCACCTGACGTCGTCGAAGGTGCTCTTCGAGGGCGCGTTCCGCACCAACCTCGACGACCCGAATTCCTACGCCCTGAGCGACCACCTGCCGGTGCTGGCGGCGTTTTCGACTTCCAAGTGATGCCGGCCGCGGACGCCGCGCGTCATCGCCCGGCCGGGGTGTCGTCGACGCGAATGACCTCCAGGAAGTTCACGACCGGCGCCTGGTTCGCGCCAGCGGCGCGGGGCACAAATCCGAGCGTCAACTTCTCCCCGGCGCGAACCGGGCCGATCTCCTTTACGAGCACCTTTCCGCAGCCGCCGGCGGCCTTGACGACATCCAGCCCGGCCAGAACCGTCTTGCCCTGAACCTTCACGTCGAAGACGCGCTGTCCCGGTTTGTCGCCGGCCGGGGCGACGAAACCCAGGCGAAGCCGATAGAGCCCGGCGTCGGGGCCGGAGGCCTTTTCCGTCAGCGGCACTTCGCAGCCAAGCAGGCCGATGCAGCCGGAAGCGCCCAGCCAAGGCGCGTCGCCGGCAGCGTCGCGGCGGAAGTCCCGGCAGTAGAATCCCGCGGAGTCGGCGACCTGGTGTTTCATGCCGAACTTCAGTCCGTAGGGGCCGTATCCGATGCCGGAGATGGCATTGGGGCGCGGGTAGGCCAGCCACAACTTT
>JAUWQU010000182.1 GCA_030610965.1 Phycisphaerae bacterium | reverse complement strand
AAGCCATGGCCGCCGGCGGCCTGAAGCATTTCAAGACAGGGCCGGTGGAAATCAAGCTGGATCAACCCGCGGACGTGGCCCTCTGGCAAGACGCGAAGGGGACCATGCAGGGCATCCTGCAGGACTACCAGGGCCCCGTTCCGGCAGCCCTCAAGAAGATCACAACCAACTGGTTACGCCTGAGGGTGCCGACTCCTCTCGCATCCGGCAATGCCAAAGCCCCGAACAAACCCAAAGCGAAGACGGCCCCTGCCGTTCCCCGCGATTCGACCAGCATTCGCCTGCCCGCAGATATTCCGCCGGTAATCGGGTGCTGGTTCCCGACCGCTGTGGACAGGGAGCCCGAGAACTTCAAACCGTTCCTTGATCAGGTCGCCAAGCACACGGCGTATAATCTTCTCACCACCAGCATACGCATCGGATCCCGGTATATGTCGGATCCAGATGTCCATGATGCATTCAAGGCGGCAGTCGCTTATGCGCGGAAACGGGGCATAGGGATTGTGCCTGAACTGGGCTTCTGGTCCTCGTTCAACAAGGCGTACCCCGAAGAGACGCTGAATATGGTGCGCCTGCAGACCGTTGACCTTGCCGGGGAAGGTGAAGTGATTGCAAAGACCGGCTATAGTGCTGGAGCACGTATGCTGCAGGGCTGGCCCTTCAAAATAGGTCCCGCCAGAATCGCCAGAATCTACTCGTACGTGCGCGGCGCAAAGGGGGTTGACCCAGGAACCGTGAAGGACATCACATCGGCGTGCAAAGTCAGGGAAGCGACATCGACTTCGATCGCAGTGGCCATTCCCTGCGACGCGGGAACGCGAGGACGACAGGCGTGTGTGTTGTTCGAGATCCCCTGGCAATGGCCGGATCCCTTCAATCCGCATCTTCCGCAACATCAACGGGACCACCTCGGGCAGTACGCCGATGTCGACCTGGCAGGCGCGTGCCTGGATGAGTTCGGGTTGCCGGCCTTCGCGAAAGGCAACGAATTCTGGTATTCCCCGCACTGGGGTGCTGCCTATGCAAAACGTACCCAGAGGCGCGACTTGCTTCGCGATATGCTGTTGATGTTTCTTGGCGAGAAAGGGCGTGCAGCGGAACGCTACGCCGCGGTCAATCACTACATGGAGATGACCTGGCAGCAGCTTGCGGCGGTTGAGGAGGATTTCTACAAGGCTACCAAAGACATCTTTGGCGCCGCGGCATTTGTGGGAACGCACCCAACCTGGCAACCACATTTGAACGCCTTGGAAACACGACGCAACGGCTGGGATTGGTGGGCCGTGCGGCGCGATTACGGCCAGACGGATGAATCGACCCCCTATTGCGTGCGCACGGCGTTGGCAAAGAAATGGGGCAAACCGGTCGGGTACAACATGTACTACTCGCGACGCAAAACCGACTACGAAAGTGAGCTGTGGGCCAACGCACTGGCCGGTTTCCGCGTTAACTATCATCCGGTCTATCCTGCCCGCGAAGAGGGCCGGGGCTCGGCTCGTAAACCACTCTGGAGAGGGGGGCTGATGCGGGGAGACTGCCGGGTGCGGATGCTCAACTTCATCTCCAAGACCCAGGTAGACTGTCCTGTGGCCGTAGTCTTCGGGCACGCCAGGGCGCTTAATTGGGCCGGAGCGTCCTACGCCGACGCGGGCGATCGTTTTGCGCAGGCTTTCTGGAAAACCGGGTTCTACGCTGACCTCATCCCTAGTAGCGAAATCGAAAGCGGTGCCCTGCGTATCGATAAGGACGGCACGGTCTGCTACGGCAATCAGACGTACGCTGCGGTCGTGCTCTATCGCCCCGAATTCGAGAAACCGGGCACGGGCAAATTCTTCAAGAAAGCGGCTAAGGGCAAGACCGCCCTTTACCGACTGGGCGACTGGACGATGGATTTCGATGGCAAGCCCTTTGACGGTGCCGCAGCCCTGCCCCGGCAGATGACCGTGATGAACGGTGCGGCCGCCGCCGTGGCGGCCGTGACCGAAAAACTGCGTGCCGCAGGCATCGCGCCCTGCACATCCGGTCCGGCCCGGTCCGGCCAATCGCGACTGATCGACGGCACGGTGATTCTCACGGCCGGGGAGAAGAATTCCGCGGGTGATCCCATTCAAAGAACCATGTTGGTCAACGGACACCGCGTCACCTTCGATGCTGTCGGCGTGGCAGCCGTGCGCCTTTCCAAAGACGGAACACTTGAAGCCATGGCGGCGGGCGGGCTCAAACGCTTTGCCGTAGGTAGCACCGTGATTGAACTGCCGCAGCGCGCCGATGTTGCGTTCTGGAAAGATGACAAGGGGCAATGGCAGGGGGCTTTGCAGGGCATCGAAGGCGAAGTGCCCGCGCCACTACAGAAGATCACAACGAACTGGATCCGCCTCAAGGTTCCGACACCATTGCTGTGAATGCCAAGTCATGAAGAATAGGTAGGAGTAAGGAAATACGCATGAAATTGATCGTTCCCAGACCTGTTTGCTGGAAGTGTATCCAAGGAGTTTCAGATTGCCCCCCACCACGACCCTACTGATGCTCCTCGCCCTGCTGCTGGCCTCGGCATGCACAGTGGCGAACGTATTGGCCGACGACTACGACAACCGCTGGCCTGCAAAGCGGGAATACGCCGATCCGGCGATTACGGCCGCGATGGAATCCGTGCGGGCGGCCATCCCGAAAGCCGCGGACGACCCGGCGCGCCCCATCTACCACTTCCGCCCACCGGCACGGTGGACCAACGAGCCCTGCGGTGTGATCCACCACAAGGGCTATTACCATGTCTTCTACCAGCTCAACCCGACCGGCGCCACTTGGGGTGTCAACAATACCCACTGGGGGCACACGCGAAGCAAGGACCTCATCCACTGGGAACACCTGCCGGTCGCTCTGTACCCTTCGAGAGACCTCGGAGAACGTCGCTGCAATTCAGGCTGCGTCGTGATCAACGGCAAGGGGCAGCCGATGATCTTCTACACCTACGTCCCGCAGAAAGGCCGTACAAGCCGCCAGCAGTGGGCCGCCATTGGGGACGACGACCTGATCACCTGGAAGAAACTCGCCGGCAACCCGGTCATCGATCGCGAGGAGGCCGGCGTGCCGGCGACCGTGAGCTTGAACTGGAGCGATCCATTTGTGTTTCGCGCCGACGGCAAGACCTTTGTCACATTTAAGGATAGCGGAGGGACCGTCTGCCAGGCCCTGACTGAAGAGTTGACTCGATGGAAGTACGTCGGATCATTGGGCCGCGTGCCCGGCGAGTGCCCCAACTTCGTCAAGCTGGGCGAGAAGTGGCTGCTGATCACGTCTGCGGGGCGATCAACTCAGCAACTGTGCTACCAGGTGGGTATGTTTGACTCCCAGCAAGGACAGTTCAAGGCCAACAAGTCGGGAATCCTGGACCACGGCTATGGCCCGAAGTGGCCCAGTGCTTTCAGCAGAGGGTTCTACGCGACCAATACGCTTATCGATCCGCAAGGCCGCTGCATCCTTTTCGGATGGGTGGGAGGCTTCAAGGGCGACCGCGGCTGGAACGGCTGTCACGGACTGCCGCGTATCCTCACGCTGGGCGCTGATGGCCGTCCGCGGCAGACGCCCGTGCCCGAGCGGAAGGCGCTACGCGGCAAACGCGTCCGAGCGGAGAAGCTTACCCTCAGAGACTCCGGTCTCGTAGTCAAAGGCGCACGCGGCGACGCGCTGGAGATCCTGGCCCGGTTCCAGCCTGGCGATGCGGCGGCCTTCGGGCTGAAGGTCCGCCGGTCTGACGACGGCAGTCGCGCCGTGACCCTCCGCTACGACGGCGCCGTGCTCGACGTCGCCGGCACCAAGGTCCCATTCAAACTCGACAAGGGCCAAGACACGCTCACATTGCACGTCTTTCTCGACAAGTCGCTCATGGAAGTGTTCGTCAACGACGGTCGCGAAGCGGTGACCCGGGTGATCGATCCCGGCCGAAAGGACCTGGGTGTCGAAGTGTTCGCCGAAGACGGCACGGCCACAGTTCGGGGAATCGACGTCTGGACTATGAAGGCGATCTGGCCACACTGATACGCATCGAGGCGCAGGAACTGATTTGAACCGGAATCTCCTGGATGAACTGCGCCGCAGGGATTCGGACGCAAAAGGACGCCGTGATAGGGCATGACATGGCTACTCCGATGAATGACCACAAGAAACAGAAAGCGAATACGCATCGACACATCCGAGGGACTCTGTTCGTGTTGCTCCTGTGCCTGCCCGGCGCATCGTTGTTGGCCGCGGGCAAGGCGGCGTCGCCTGCCAGCCGGCCCGCGCGGCCCATGCCCACGCTGACCGACAAGACGCTCGTGGCATGGCTCCACTTGGCCAATCGCACGCAGCGGGCGGGCGCCGTGCTGACGATCATGGATCCGGAGGAACGGTTCGACGCGATCGTGTATGGCGAAGTCACGCCGAATAGATGGATGGCCGGCAGCAACTTCTTCCGCCGCACGCACCGCGCTCAACAGGGCTGGCCGGCCGAAACCGCCGAAGCCGACACGCTCATCCAGATCGCCATCGTCTACCGGGGCCGAAAGGTCACGATCCTCCGCAATGGCAAGCCCTACGCGACTTACGCGATCGACAAACCGCAGCCGTTCGGACCTGACGCGTCCGTGCTGATCGGACTGCGATACCTGGGGCACGGGGGCGAGATCGGCCCGCTGGCGGGGACCGTCGATGACGCACGTATCTACGGCGTCGCCCTCACGGCCGAGCAGGTTGCAGCCCTGACGCCCAACCGCCCCTCGCGGCCGGCGCCGCTGGCGTGGTGGCATTTCGAAGACGGCAAGGCCAGCGACGCGATGGGCACGTTCCCGCCGGGCAGGCTCATCGGTGGCGCGCAGATCGCCGGCGGGAAACTCCACCTCGACGGCAAGAGCGGCTACCTACTCGCCCGCCGCCCCGAAAAACTCGACAGGAGACCTCAGAGCATGTTCTACAAAGCCAAGTCAAGACAGACCGGCCGGATGTGGGATACCTGGCTCTACCTGCACAAAGGTACGTATTATCTGTACTACCTGGCCAAGGCGGGCCCTCGCTGGAACAACATCTCGATGGCCACCAGCCCGGACGGCGTACATTGGACCGAGCACGGCCGTATCCTGGCCAAGGCCCGCGGCGTAACGTGGATGGGCACGGGCTCGACGTGGCGCTCGCCGAACTTCGCCAAGGACGGAAAGTACCAACTCAACTTCTCCGAGTGGCGAGGGCCGCGACAGACCATCTTCTTCGCCGAGTCCACCGACCTGCTGAACTGGACCCGGCTGGGTAAGGAGTTGGAGTTCGTCCAGGACGAGCGGTGGTACGAGCCCCGCGGCCGGTGGGACTGCATCTGGACGCTCCCCCGCCCCGGCGGCGGATTCTACGGGTACTGGACCGCAACGCCCAAGGCCGGAACGGGCGGGCGTTTCGGCTTCGGCGAAACGTTGGACGGCCTGCGATGGAAAGCCCTCGCGCCGCCGAAAGTTCACGGTGTCGGTGGAGGGGAAGTCGGTGCGATCGAGAAGATCGGCCGAAAGTACTACATGATGTTCGGGCACCACCCCGTCATGGAGACACTCGTGGCGGACTCACCCAAGGGGCCGTTCCACGTCGCGAAGAAGAATCGCGTCCTGCTCTCGGGCCATACGTACTTCTCACGATTCCTCAAGACTCCCGGCGGCGTGCTGGTCAATCACCACGCAATCGCCCGCAGCGGGCCGGTGTACCTTTCCCCGCTCAAGCTGGCCGTGCTGGACAGGGCCGGCACGCTGCGTCTGGCATGGTGGCCGGGCAACGAGGCAATGAAGCACGAGCCTGTCGCCATCGAAGCCCCCAAGCCACACGACGGTCCAGGGAACCCCCCTGCCATCGCCATGTGCGCCGCGAAGCTCCCTGCCGCTGGCGGCGTGATCGTGGAAGGCACGCTGGCCCTGCCGGCCAAACCACGCGCACGGCGCCGCGGGCTGTACATCGAATGCGGCGCGGGCCAAGGCTCGGCCATCCTGATCAACGCCGCCGGACAGGCGGAACTCGGCCCGATGAAGGCCGACGGCACGGGCTTCAAGGCCGAGAAGAAGGCTGACCGCGAAATGTCCTTCGGCACGCCGGCGCGGTTCCGCCTGCTGCTGGCCGGCTCGCTGCTGGAGTTCTACGTCGACGACATACTCATCGAATGCTTCAGCCTTCCCGCCGACGCCACCGGCCGAATCGGATTCCTCACCGCCGGCGGCCGAGACGTCGTCGGCGATCTGAAGGCGTGGCGGTAATCACTGGCGAACTGTGGCAGGATGGTGCTGCCCGGCCACAGAATGAGAGGCCATCTGGTGAGCAGTTCCATGCAGGCGACACCAAGAGACGCGCCTGCTGGATGATATTCGGGTTGAACCTGAGAGAATCACCACCAAACGTATCGAATCCTAACCGGGAGACATCATGTCGACAGTCATCAAGCTCTCACTGTGCGTCGCGGCCGCCCTGCTGGCCGCCTCCGCCACCCCAGCAACTGCCGCGGTGGGCTCTGGCTCGATCACCTACGAACCGTCCAAGGCCGGTCCCGGCGGAGGCAAGCATATCGTCTTTGTCTGCGGCGAGTGGGAGTACCGCTGCGAGGAGTCCCTGCCCATGATGGCCAAGATCCTCGCCGAGCGACACGGCTTCCGGTGCACCGTGCTGTTTTCGATGAACGCCAAGAATGGCGCGGTGGACCCGGCCGTCACGACGAACATCCCCGACATGCACCTGCTCAAGACCGCCGACATGATGGTGGTCTTTGCGATGGACCTCGAACTGCCCGACGAACAGATGAAGCACTTCGTCGAATTCGTCGACTCGAACAAGCCGGTGTTCGGCATCCGCTGCACGCTGCTGTCGTTCCGGTACAACAGGAACAAGAGCTCCCCCTACGCCAAACGCTTCGACTTCCGTAACAAGGGCGGCTACGCAGTGGGCCTCTTCGGCGAAGGCTGGAAGGGCCACTACGGCCATCACGCCCGAGAAAGCACGCGCGGCATTCGCGCTGGCCTCCAGGAACGCAACCCCCTGCTGCGGGGCGTATTCGACGTGTGGGGCACGACGGACGTCTACCGCGTAACGGCCCTGCCCGACGACGCGACGGTCCTCATGTACGGCCAGGTCCTGACCGGCATGAAGCCAACCGACCCGCCGAATCTGAAGAAGGCCGTTATGCCCATGGTCTGGACGCGGGAGATCCAGGGCAAGGCCGACAAACCCCGGCGCGTCGTCATGAGCACCATCGGCGCCGCCGGTGACATGGAGA
>JAUWQU010000215.1 GCA_030610965.1 Phycisphaerae bacterium | reverse complement strand
TTAACTGGCTACTGGCTACCAGCTACCGGCTACTGGCTACTGTCGTAGCGGGCCGGATCCTTCGTTCCCGCGGCCGCGAAGCCGGCCAGGCGGAGCCGGCAGGAGTCGCAGTGGCCGCAGGAGACACCTTCGGCGGGTGGGTCGTAGCAACTGTGAGTCAGCGAGTAGTCCACCCCGAGTTCCAGGCCGGTGCGTATGATCTCGGCCTTTGTCATGTGGATCAGCGGAGTGCGAATGCGGTAGGCGCCCTTGCCCTCGACGGCCGAGGCCGTGGCGAGGTTGGCGAGCCGCTCGAACGCCTCGATGAACTCCGGGCGGCAATCGGGATAGCCGCTGTAGTCTATCGCGTTGACGCCCAGGAAAATATCGAAGGCCCCCACCACTTCCGCCCGCGCCAGGGCGATGCTCAGAAAAATCGTGTTCCGGGCAGGCACGTACGTGACGGGAATCCCCCCGCCGTCGGGGCGGTCCTTGGGCACGTCTATCGCGTCGGTAAGGGCACTTCTTCCGAAGCCGCCCGAGGCGCTCAGGTCCAGGCGGACGATTCGATGGTCCGAAACACCCATCGCCTCCGCCACCCGCCTCGCGGCCGAGATCTCGAACCGGTGCCGCTGGCCGTAATCGAAGCTTATGGCGCAGCAGGCAAAGCCCTGCCGGCGCGCGATGGCCAGCGTCGTGGCCGAGTCCAGCCCGCCCGACAGCAGGCACACCGCTCGTTTGTCTGTTTGTGCTGACATGCCCAACAGGCTACCACGGCTTTACTGGACTGTGCAATCCATGTAATATGGACAATGGCTCGAAGCCGACACGTTTGCCTTTGACGGAAGGAGCCCGGCCGTGGCTGAAATCGAGACATTCGACAATCCGCATCCGAATCGCGACTACGTCATCACCCACGTCGCGCCGGAGTTCACCAGCGTCTGCCCCAAGACAGGCCAGCCGGACTTCGGCGCCATCGAGATAGAGTACGTCGCGGACAAACGTTGCGCAGAGCTCAAGAGCCTGAAGCTCTATCTGCAAAGCTATCGCAACGTGGGGGTTTTCTACGAAGACGTCATCAACCGCATCCTGGACGACCTGGTCGCGGCGCTGTCGCCGAGGCGGCTGACCGTCACCGGCCGATTCACGCCGCGAGGCGGAATGCACTCGATCATCCGCGCGTCCTACGAAGGCAGCCGTCCGCAATGACCAACAAACGCATGCTCATCGGCCTGGCCGTGATGGGCGTTACGATAGCCGGGGCGCTGGCTATCCGCGCGCTGCTGGAGGCCATCCAGCCGGGGCCGGTCGAGTCCTTCATAAGCCGTCCGCAAGGGATCATGGGCACGGAGTGCGCCCTGACGGCCGTACCAGCCCAAGGGCAGAACGAGTTGGCAATAATCCGGGGCCTTTCGAAGGCCGAGCAGGCCCTGCGGACGGTCGAGGCCCACATGAGCACGTACCTCCAGTTCTCGGAGCTCTCGCGGCTCAACCGCGCGCCGGCCGGGGAGGCTCTGAAGCTCTCCGCGGACACGATGGACGTTCTTCGCCTGTCACGACTGCTCCGCGCGCAGACCGGCGGCGCGTTCGACGTTACGCACCTGCCGCTGTTCGAACTGTGGGGCCGAGCCGGCAAGGCCGGGCGCCTGCCCAGCGAAGCGGACCTCGCCGCCGCAAAAGCCAGGTGCGGCTGGGACAAGTGGAAGCTGCTGGACGACGGGGCGGTCAAGAGCATCGACGGCGCGGGCTTCGGCCTCGGCGGAGTCGCCAAGGGATGGGCAGTCGACAGGGCGGCCGAGGCGATAGTCGCGGCCGGCTGCGCCGGCGGGCTGGTGGAAGTCGGCGGCGACATACGTTGTTTCGGCCGGCCCGGGCACAAGGGCAAATGGATCGTGGCGGTTCAGAACCCCTTCAACCAGGAGGGCAACGACTTCTTCGGCACGCTGGCCCTTAACGACGCAGCCGTCTGCACGAGTGGCAACTACGAGCGGTTCAGCGTAATCGACGGCAAGCGTTACAGCCACATCGTCGATCCTCGAACGGGCAGGTGTGTGGACTTAGCGCCGTCGGTCACGGTCGTCGCCCCCACGGCCGCGATTGCGGACGGGTGGGCAACGGCGCTTAGCGTGCTGGGGCCTGAAGGCTTCAAGCTGCTGGACGCCAACAGCGGGATCGAGGCGATGATAGTTGTCGGAGGCCCGACGGACTACCACATCCACGAAACGCCCGGCTTCGCCAAGCTGCTTGACAAGCCCATCCCCCGCTCGCCGGCGGAGGCGAAAGCCAAGACGCAGCCAGTTTCGGCAGGGCTGCCAAGTCACCTTGCTTTTCCCCGGAAATATGCAATAATCGGGGCAGTTGATAGCCACCAGGGGTGTCCGCCTCCCGGGCATTTCTGGCTTCACCGCAATCTGATTAGGAGGCCTGCTTGGTGATGACCTTCTCTTTTGCCACGCGCCACGTGAAGTGTGTTGCCTTCCTTCTGACGGCATGCGCCTTGCTGACATCGTCGGCCTTCGCCGCCCCGGCCGGGGGGAACAAGGGGTTCTCCGACGCCGCCGTCGCCGACTCAATCAAGCGAGCGCAGAAATTCCTCTGGAGCAAGCAGAGCCCGGAAGGCGACTGGGGCCCGTTCAACCTCAGCAAAGACAGGGCCTACGAGGACGGTCCGACGGCCCTGGCCGTCTACGCGCTTCTGGCCAGCGGCGTCAGCGCGACCGAGCCGCGGATAATCAAGGCTCTGGACTGGATGGCCAAGAAACAGACGGACCTGACCTACAGCCTCGGCCTGCGATGCAACGTGTGGTATCTGGCCAACAAGGAGACGCACCACAGATATCGGCGGCAGTTGAGGCAAGACGTAAAACTGCTGCTACGCGGCCATATCAAAGGCGGCTACGACTATCACAGTACCTCCGGGAAGTCCGGCGGCCGCACGGACAACTCCAACAGTCAGTACGGCGTGCTGGGGGCCTGGGCCGCGGCGCTGGCCGACGAGGAGATACCCAGCGCCTACTGGAGGATCGTGGCTGCACACTGGAACAAGTGCCAGGGCTCCGACGGCGGATGGGGTTACGCGGGCAACAGGGGGGCCTCCACCGCCACCATGACCGCGGGAGGGCTGGCAACGCTCTTCGTATGCTTCGACAACCTCCTGTACGCCAAGTTTACAAGGTGCAAGGTCGACTTCGACTTCAAGCAGCTAGAGAAGGGCCTGGCCTGGATGAACGCCAACTTCACCAAGGCCGTCAACGCCTCCGACAGAGACGGTATCCTCGGCCATGGCGACTCGTACTACTTCCTCTACGGCATGGAACGCGTGGGGCTGGCGTGCGGGTACAAGTATTTCGGCACGGCCGACTGGTACAAGCTCGGCGCCCAGCGCATGCTCGCCCGGCAGCGGGGCGACGGCGCATGGGCCGGCCAGCGGGGCGAAATCGTATCGACGGCGTTCGCGACGCTGTTTTTGGCGCGCGGGCAGCACGCGGTGGCCTTTAACAAGCTCGAGTTCAAGGGCGACTGGAACAACCGCCCCCGCGACCTCGCCCAGTTGACGCGCTGGATCAGTGGATCGTTCGAGCGCACGCTCAACTGGCAGGTGATAAACCTCAAGGTCCCGGTCGAGCAGTGGCACGACGCGCCGATACTCTACCTGTCCGCGTCCGACGCGCCGGAGTTCACGGACGAGCACCTCAAGAAGATCAAGCGGTATATCAACCAGGGCGGCACAATCCTCTCGGCCACCGAGTGCCGCGGCAAGGGCTTCCGCGAAGGCATACGCGAGATCTACAAGAAGATCCTGCCCAACTACGCCCTCGAACCCATGCCCGCCAACCACGCCATCTACACGGCCCAGTTCAAGCTCAGGGGCAGCCCCTCGCTGTCCATGATCCATAACGGAATCCGCCCGCTGGTGCTGCACACCGACGTGGACCTGCCCAAGTCGTGGCAGATCCGCAACACCACCTTCGCCAAGGGAAATTTCGAAATCGCAGCCAATGCCCTGATGTACGTCACGGACATGGGCCAGCTTCGCAATCGAGGCGTCAGCCACTGGCCCAAGAAGCCCAGCCGGGAGCCGGCCGACACAATCAAACTCGCCCGCGTGCGCTACAAGGGCAACTGGAATCCCGAGCCGGCCGCATATGAGCGATTCGGCATGCTGCTGACGCAGCAAACGGGCCTGAAGATCGAGATCGAGGCCGTCCCTCTCGAAGCGCTTGGCGACTGTGACGCGCCGGTGGCGTGCATGACCGGCACCGAGGCCGTCCGGCTGACCGAGCCGCAGAAGCTGGCGGTCAAGAAGTACGTCGCCAAGGGCGGACTGCTGCTGGTCGACGCGGCGGGCGGCTCGCGGGAATTCGGCGACAGGATCGAGCCCGACCTTGCAGGGATCTTCGACCAGAGGTTCATTCGCCGGCTGTCGTCCGAAAACGCCATCTACAAGCTCAAGGGCAACGAGATCGAATCGGTTTCCTACCGGCGGAAGGCCCGGCTGGAGCGGGGCCTCAAGCACGACCCGGACCTTCGCGGCATAGAGATCGACGGCCGCGTGGGCGTGATCTTCAGCCGGCACGACGTCACCGGCGGGCTGCTGGGCATACCCATGTACGACTGCGCAGGCTACAACCCGGACTCGGCCTTCAAGATCATGCGAAACGTCATCCTCTACGCCATCAAGGACAGAAAGCCGCCGGCCAAGGCCAAGCCAGCCGACCAGAAGCCGAAGGGCAAGAAAAGAGGCAAGGCCAAGGCCCGCAAGTAATGCCGCCTCTCGCCGCCGCCCCGCCAGGACCAGCGCCGCTACTTGACGGGCTTGCCGAGAACCTCGGCGAATAGCTGCCGCAGCGCCGGGCGGTAGATGTCGTCGGACTCCACGAATGCGCCGTTGTGCGGGCCGTGAATCTTCAGAAACCGTTTGGGCTCCGGGGCCGCGTCGAAGATCTTCTCGCCGTGATGGAAAGCGATCATGTCGTCGGTCCGGCTGTGGACCACAAGCACCGGGCACCGAACGCCCTTGACGTACTCGGCCGTCTTGTATTCCATCCGCGACAGCCAGCGAACCGGCAGCCACGGAAACAGCTCCACGCCGAGCTCGGTGATGTCGTAGAAGCTCGATTCGACCACCAGCGCCGCCGGAGTGCAGTCACGCGCCAGATGCGCCGCCACCGCCCCACCCAGCGATCGGCCATGGATTATGATCCGCTCGGGCCCGATGCCGCGCTGCTCGACCAGATACTGCCACGCGGCCTCGGCGTCGCGGTAGGTGCCCTCCTCCGACGGCCTGCCCTCGCTCTTGCCGTAGCCGCGGTAGTCGAAGACCAGCACGTTCATGCCAAGCTGGTGGTGAACGAGAATCGTGTCCAGCCGATGCGAGACGTTGCCGGCATTGCCGTGACTAAACAGCACGGTCCCCGCGGCGTTCTCGGCCGGGACGTACCAGGCGTGCAGCTTCACCCCGTCGGAAGTAACCGGCCAGGCGTCCTCATAGGCGAGCTTGGCGTCGGCGGGGATGGCGTCCCACTGACGCTGCGGATAGTACACCAGTCGGGTGTTTAACCATTTCATGCTGCAAAGCACCAGAACGCAGACCAGCGTAACGCGAGGCAGGACCTGCTGGAACGCTATCCGCAGCAGTTTCCAAGCGTCGAACTTCATGGCCGGGCCCTATTAGTCAATCCCAGGCGGGCAACACGCCCATTTTCAAACGCGCTGCTACCCCTGCCAAGGGGTCTTGTCAACCGTGGTTTCCGGACGCGGCTCGATTAAGGCCGGGAGGTCCTCGCTTGCCACGGCGGCAAATTGGTCGTCGGTGGGTTTGCCCACGTAGACGAGGCGTTTCATCGGGCATTTTTCGAAGGCCTTGGCGAACTCGTCCGGCTGGGCGGGATCGTAGTTCTCGTAGTCGATCTTGGGAAGGTTGTCCTCGACCGTGAACAGGCCGCTGAACCGCGTGCAGGCCTTGCAGCCGATGCAGCCGACCTTGCAGACGGCCTTGACGTCCTTGCCGAAATCGCGGTTGGCGCAGGACACGACGAGCATCTTCTCGGCCTTGAACGGCGCCATCGAAATGATGTGCCTCGGGCAGGCGCGCTCGCAGGCGCCGCAGCCGACGCACTTATCGTAGTCCACCGTGGCCAGGCCGTCGACGATGTGGATGGCGTCGTACTTGCACACTGTGACGCAGTCGCCGAATCCCATGCACCCGTAGGTGCAGCCCTGCACGCCGCTGACGAGGTTGGCGGCCCCGCACGTCGGCTCGCCGTCGCGGTAGTCGGGCCGCTTGAGGCGATCGGCGTAGTGTGCCCCGCAGTGAACGACGGGCCGATACGGGAAGCTGCCTTTGAGGGCCAGGCCGAGCAGCTTTGCGATGGCCTCGGCGCAGGCGCTTCCGCCCACGGGGCAGCGGTCCGGCGGGGCGTTGCCGGCGACGACGGCCTCGGCATACTCGCCGCAGCCGACGAACCCGCAGCCGCCGCAGTTGGCGCCGGGAAGGATCTCGCCGACCTGTTCGACGCGAGGGTCCACCTGGACGTGGAAGGCCTGGTTGGCCCAGCCAAGCACGTAGCACATGAACAGCGCCAGCGTCAGCATCGTGCAGGCCGCCAAAATGATAATCAGTGTTGCCATTTGTCTCTTCTCTTTGACCTCAGCGTCTCAGCGCCTCTGCGGCAATCGTCCTTGCTGGCCCATTGGCGTCGACGGGGGGCTCGG
>JAUWQU010000799.1 GCA_030610965.1 Phycisphaerae bacterium | reverse complement strand
TGATGAAATGACTTCCATGACAACGGCGCTGCTGGACGGCCGAGGCGCCGAACTGGATCCTGCTCGCGACGAGATAGGCCAGACGGTCAGTCACGCTGCGGGCGGGGCGATCGCCCGCACGGCCGGCCTTGCCGCTGCCATTGCCGGGCTCATTGGCCTGGCGGCCTTCGCGCAGGTCGGGCCCATCTTCGCACGCGAGCGGATCGAGGCCGATTGGGACCGCGTTTCCATCGCGGCCGGGTGGCAAAGGCTGATGTCGTCGCGAACATTGGTGCGAGGCGTGCTGGCGATTGCCAAGGTCGCGGCCGCGGGGGCGGTTGCGTGGTGGACGGCCGAAGCGATGCTGGAGCGAATGCTCAGGGCGCCGCGGCCGGCCAGCAGCGCCGTGGGCATGGAAGTCATTTCATCAAGCAGCCCGGGCCCGGCCAGCGCCAGCACCAGCAGCGCCGCAAGGCCTGCCGCCGCCGCGGTGAGGTCCGCGCTGCGCGGAACCTGCCCGCGTTTGCGGGCGTCGGCAAGCCGAAGAGGCGTTGCCTCAAAGGTTCGCTCGCCGGTCTGGTCTGTTGGTTCCTGGGCCATGTCTATCCCGCCCCCCCGGTAAGGGCGATTATGTTCTTCTGCAGGTACGTCGCGGCCGCCTCCGTCAGAGGGCCCATCGCCGCCAGCGAGGCCGTCAGCACAATCAGGCCCAGCAGCGGCCTCAGCGGCAGACCCACGGACAGCAGCCCGAAGGTAGGCAGCGTCCGCTGCACCAGGCCAATCGCCACCGTCGCCAGCAGCATGGCTATCAGCACGGGCGCCGCCAGCTTCAGCGCCAGCACAAAGGCCGCCCCGAGCATCGCAACCACCGGCTCCAGCAAGGAGCCCGGCTCGACGAAGCCCATCGGCGGGACCGTCTCGAAGCTCGCAAGCAGCCCGCCGATCAGCGCCCTGTGCCCGCCGACGCCGAGGAAGATCACCGTCGCCAGCAGCACGAACAGCCCGCGCATCGCCGAAGGGACGTCCGGATTGGTCGGATCGATCACGTCGGCAAGGCTCAGGCCCATCTGGCTGCTAACGTGAAACGCGCCGAGCTCCACGCCGGCGAAGATAAGGGCCGCGAGGTAGCCGATGGCCGCGCCGATGCCAAACTCGCACGCGCCCGCCGCAGCCAGGTCCAACAGATTGGCGGGAATCGCCAGCGGCGCCGCAAACCTCGCGACCGCCGCCAGGCCCATCGCCGCGGACATCGCCAGCCGCAATTTCACGGGCACGGCAGAGTGGCCGAACACCGGCGCGACAAGCAGCATGCCTGCAACGCGCAGCGTCACCAGCCCAAGCGTCGGCGCCCAAATCGCGATGTCTGCGAGGTTTGTCATGCTCGCGACGATTCCTTCGACCGCAAAGTTTCTAGGGCAGGGATGCGAACATCTCCTGGCCGAACTCGACGAGCTTTTCCATCATCCACGGCCCGACAATCGCCAGCGCCACGAGCACGGCGATTATCTTCGGCACGAACGTCAGCGTCTGGTCCTGCACCTGCGTCACGGCCTGGAGGACGCTGACGATGAGCCCAACGACCAGCGCCGTAACCAGCACCGGCGCGCCCGCCACCAAGACCAGCGTTATGGCCCGTCGGGCAAGGTCGAGCGCGTCGTAGGTTCCCATCACGCGGTCCTTTCGTCAGCCGAAGCTGCCCATAAGTGTGCCGACCACCAGTCGCCATCCGTCGGCCAGGACGAACAGCAACAGCTTGAACGGGAGCGAGACCAGCACCGGCGGCAGCATGAGCATTCCCATCGAGACCAGCACGGCCCCAACGAGAATGTCGATGATGACGAACGGCAGGAATATCCTGAATCCCATGTAGAACGCGATCTTCAATTCGCTGACGACGAAGGCCGGCACGAGCGAGATGGTCGGCACGCCGCCCCATGTCAATTCCTCGCTGGCCGCGGCGTCCGTTTTCGGCAGGAAGAGGTAGACGTCGTCGGTGTTGCCGCCGGCCTCGATCTGGCGAATCATGAACTTTCGCACGTGCTTCTCGCCGGCCTCGACTGCCGCCCCGCGGTCGATCTCGCCGGCGAGATATGGCGAGATGGAGTCGCTGTAAACGTTCTGCCAGACCGGCGCCATGACGGTGACGGTCATCAGCAGCGCCAGGCCGAACAGCACCTGGTTCGGCGGTACGTTCTGCGCGGCGATGGCCTGGCGAAGCAGGCTCAGCACGACGATGATCCGCGTAAAACTGGTTATCATCACCAGTATCGCCGGCGCCAGCGAAAGGACCGTCACCAGCACGACCCACTTGATCGTGTCGGCCACGCCCTGAGGCGTCTCGGTTTCCGGCAGCAGCCGCACCAGGTCTGCCGGCGTGGGCGGGGCGGGTGGCGGAGTCGTCGCGGCGGGGGTGGTCGCGGCCGCCGGCGCCGGCGCCCGGCGGCCCGCCGGGGGCCCCGCCGCCAACGAGCCGGGCCTCATCGGCGTCCTTGCGCTTCGGCACGGCTCGGCTGGCCGGGTCGGCCGAAGACACCTTCGCCGTCGCCGGCGACCTGTCGCTCGGCGGACCGCCGGCGCAGGGGGCTG
>JAUWQU010000711.1 GCA_030610965.1 Phycisphaerae bacterium | reverse complement strand
GCGCCCAGCGGCTCAGCGAGCAACTCGCGGTAGTCGGCGGTGGTGAAGATATCCTGGCCGTAGCGCTCGCGGTTTCGCTCGAAGGCCTTGGGGTTCGTGTCGCAGCAGGCCACCACGCGCGAGCCCTTGCCCGGCTCATGCGCATGGGCGGCCAGGCCGCCGCGCCCGCCCGAACCAATTACCCCGATCCGCAGGTCGTCCATGCTTTCACGCTCCTTCTCGCTGTGCTGATTCGCCATTACGGCAGATACTGAGCCCGGCCGGCGCTGGTTAAACATCTCTGTTTGGCGGATGTTTCGGCGACCTGCCTTACCTTCGACCTCGACATTGGCTCGGTCATGGTGGCACTGCCCTATAGAGCTTGACGGAACTTCGTCCGTTAGAGGAGATGTGGACATGACTCGGTTTCCTGGTTCCGGTTTGCGATTGGCGTTGGCTGGCTTGGCGGCGCTTTGCTGCGTGGCGGCACATTCTTCCGCCGGCCAGGCCGCGCATAAGGTGGGTGTCGAGGCCCTGAGCCAAAGCGGCGTTGGCGGCGGGTTGGTCGTGCATGTCGGCTGCGGGAGCGGCAAGCTCACGGCGGCGCTGCACGCGGGCGACAGCTACCTTGTACACGGGCTGGACACCAGGGGCGAGAACGTCGCGGCGGCCCGCGGGCACATTCGATCGCTGGGCCTTTGCGGCAAGGTGTCGGCCGACAGGTTCGCCGGCGAGCGCCTGCCCTACGTGGACAACCTGGTGAACCTTTTGGTCGCCGATGACCTGGGCGGCGTGGCGATGGCCGAAGTGATGCGCGTCCTGGCGCCGGGCGGGGTCGCCATGATCGGCGGGAAGAAGACAATCAAGCCCCGGCCGGACGACATCGACGAGTGGACCCACTTTTTGAATGGCCCGTCGGGCAACGCCGTCTCGACCGACAAGAAGGTGGGCCCTGTTCGGCGCATCCAATGGACCGCCGGCCCACAGTACACCCGCGACCACGACGCTCTGGCCAGCATGAGCGCGATGACTACAAGCGCCGGCCGCCTGTTCTACATCTTCGACGAAGGCCCCACGTCGCTCATACATCGCCCGGCGAGATGGAAGCTCATCGCCCGCAACGCCTTCAACGGCGTGCTGCTATGGAAGCGGGACATCCCCAAGTGGTTGACGCACCTGTACTACTTCCGGTCCGGCCCGGCCCAACTGACCCGGCGGCTCGTTTCCGTCGGCGACCGGGTTTACGTAACGCTCGGCCTTGACGCGCCCGTCCTCGTGCTGGGCGCCGCCACCGGCAAGACGCTCTACTCGCTGGAGGCCTCCCGCGGAACCGAGGAGATACTCGTGCATAAGAACGCGGTGCTGACTGTGCAGGGCGATCCGGCGTCCTTCAACGATGAAGCGCCGAAGGTTACCTGGGAGGCACCGTCGAAGGTCTACGGCGACTGGGCACTCAGCGTCAAGAAGCAGCCGGCCGCCCGGAAGTCCATCGTCGCCTACGACGCGGACACAGGAAAGGTCCGTTGGCGGATAACCGGTAAGAATGTGGCTTGGGTGGTGCCGCTGTCTCTGGCGGCGATGGGCGAGAGGGTTCTGTTCCTGGACAACCAGCAGCTTCACTGCGTCCGGCTGGCGGACGGCAAGGAGCTATGGCAGGCGCCTTTTCCCACCAAGGGTTTTTTCCTGCGGAACTACACACCAACCGTCGTGGCTTGCGATGACGTGGCGATGTGCATGACCTTCGACCGCTTGCAAGCTTTCTCGATGGCCGACGGCGGGAAGCTATGGGGCTACGACGAGGGGTCCGTCAACTACGCCACCCCAGGCGACCTGTTCGTCATCGACGGCCTGGCCTGGATTATTCCCCAGGCGTACGCGGGCCTGCTCGGCCGCGGGGGCAAGGAGATCTGGGGCATCGACATCCGCACCGGCGAGGTCAAGCGGCGCCTGCCGATGGACCTGCTTACCCGTGGGCATCACCATCGCTGCTACCGCAACAAGGCCACCGAGCGGTACCTCATCTGCGGACGGCGGGGCCTGGAGTACGTGGACCTGGTCGGCGAAGGCCACGTGAACAACTGGTGGGTGCGCGGGCTGTGCCAATACGGCGTAATGCCCGCCAACGGGTACGTTTACGTCCCGCCGGACCCGTGTCTGTGCTTCAACCATATCAAGGTGAACGGGTTTCTTGCCTTGGCCAAGGGCAATTCGCTGGACGAGATGAAGTCGCCCGACGCGTCGAAGCCGGAAAGAGGCCCGGCCTTTGGGGCCGTCCCAGCCAAACGCGCCGCCGAGGCGCCGGCCGAGGTGGCGGATGCGGCGCAACAGGCCTGGCACCCGCCGATCTACCCGAGCAAGCCGGCGGAGTGGCCCACGTACCGCGGCAACATCACCCGCAGCGGCTCGACCCGGATGGCCGTGCCGACGAAGCTGACGGCGCTCTGGAAGGCCCCCGTCGGCGGGAAGCTCAGCGCGCCCGTCCTGGCGGGCAATAGGCTCTTCGTCTGCGCCCGCGATGCCCATACCGTCCACTGCCTCGATGCCGGCAAGGGCAGTGAGATATGGCAGTTCCAGGCCGGCGGGCGAGTGGACTCGCCCCCGACGATCTACGACGGGCTGTGCGTCTTCGGCTGCGGCGATGGGTGGGTCTATTGCCTCCGGGCTGACAGCGGACAACTCGTCTGGCGCCGTCGCCTGGCGCCCGTTGACCGGCGCGTCGTGGCGGACAATCGCCTCGAGTCCGTCTGGCCGGTCCATGGCAGCGTGTTGGTGCAGGATGGCGTGGTGTACGCCGCCGCCGGGCGGTCTACCTATCTGGACGGCGGGATTCGCCTGTTCGGCCTGGACGTGTACACCGGCCGGACGCTCCATGAGGCCACGCTTGCCACAACGCCCGGGCCCCTGGGCAGGAAGGACCCACTGCTGGACGGCGCGCTGCCGGGCGTGATGATCTCGGACGGAT
>JAUWQU010000123.1 GCA_030610965.1 Phycisphaerae bacterium | reverse complement strand
AAAACGGCGGGAGCTTCGCGACTGTCGGCCACTGTTTCTTCTCCTGAAGCCTGTAGCCTGAAGCCTGTAGCCTCTTCTCTTGTTGCCTGAAGCCTGAAGCCTGAAGCCTGAAGTCTGCAGCCTGAAGCCTTCCCCCTGAAGCCTCTGTCTCGTGCAGCGGCCGAGCAAAGCGCCGGCCGCCAGGAAGGAAGGGCGCACACCCCCGGGCCCGCAAGCACCACTATTGAATTGACCATGTCTGCCAAGCAGATATAATTCCCCTGTCTCGCGACGGAGGCCGCGGCGCGATGGCCGAATAATGGGAGCTTCATTCAGAATGGGTACCGGAAAAGACAAGACCACCTACAAGGACACACTCAATCTGCCTCTGACCGACTTCGACATGCGCGCCGGGCTGATACGGAAGGAGCCGGCCATCCAGGACCGGTGGAAGCAGCAGGGCCTCTACGGCCGGATCCGAAAGGCCCGCGACGGCGCCGAACGCTTCATCCTGCACGACGGCCCGCCGTACGCCAACGGCAACATCCACATGGGCACGGCCCTGAACAAGGTTCTAAAGGACATCGTCGTCCGCGTAAAGAACATGGCCGGTCTGGACGCGCCCTACGTCCCCGGCTGGGACTGTCACGGCCTGCCCATCGAGGACAAGGTCATGAAGGAGCTCGGCCAGGCGGCAAAGGATCTCGCCCCGATCGAGATTCGCCGGCGCTGCCAGGCCTACGCCGACCGTTTCGTCGGCCTGCAATCGGACCAGTTCCAGCGCCTCGGCGTAATCGGCGAGTTCGACAACCCGTACATCACCATGCATCCCGAGTATGAGGCGGCCGTGCTGGAGGTCTTCGCCGACCTCATCGACCAGGGCCTGGTCTACCGCCAGCTCAAGCCCGTACACTGGTCCATCGAGAATCGCACCGCCCTGGCCGACGCGGAGTTGGAATACCACGACCGCGACGACGTGAGCATCTACGCGGCATTCAAGCTCGTCGGCGGCCAACTGGACGTACTGGGCGAATGCGACGGCGCGACGCCCGCCTTGCTCGTCTGGACGACCACGCCCTGGACGCTCCCGGCCAACCTGGCCGTGGCGGTCCGTCCGGGCTACACCTACGCTTTCGTACGGGCCGCCACCGCAAAGGGGACCATGCTGCTCGTCATCGCCGAGCAGCTCGTCGAGAAGGTCGCCGCCGCCGTCGGCGCGGCCAGGCCGGCCTTCCTCCAGGGCTTCCAGGTCGTCGGCACGTGCAAAGGCCAGCAACTGCTCGACGCGAACCTGACCTACGCCCATCCGCTGCTGGAAGGCAGAACCTGCCCCGTAGTCCCTGCCGAGTACGTGACGCTTGATGACGGCACGGGACTGGTCCACACCGCGCCCGGCCACGGCGCCGAGGACTACGGCACGGCCCTCAAGTGCGGGCTGGATATCTATTGCCCCGTGCAGGACGATGGCACGTTCGACGCGACGGCCCCCGAGTTTCTCCGCGGCAAGGACGTCTGGCAAGCCAACCCGATGGTCATCGAGGCCCTCGACCAGGCCGGCATGCTGCTGTGCCAGGAGACCATCCGCCACAGCTACCCGCACGACTGGCGGAGCAAGACGCCGACTATCTTCCGCGCGACCAAGCAGTGGTTCATCGCCGTCGACCGCCCGTTGCGAGGCATGACGGGCAGTGAAAAATCCCTCCGCGGCCTTGCCATGGACTGCTGCCGACGCGAGCCGGACGACGACGGTGTCGAGTTCATCCCCGCATGGGGCCGAAACCGCTTCGCGGGAATGCTCGACAGCAGGCCCGACTGGTGCATCTCGCGCCAGCGGTCGTGGGGCCTGCCGATCCCGGCGATGTTCAACGAGGCCGGCGAGCCGCTGATGACGCCAAACAGCGTCCTAGCCATCGCCGCGACGTTCGAGCGCCTCGGCGCCGACGCCTGGTTCACCGCGACGCCTGCTGAGCTGCTGGGCGACTACGACCCCGCCGCCGATGAGGCCCTGGATAACCCCGAGGCCTTCGCCGTCGACAAGCTGCGATGCGGCAAGGACATCTTCGACGTGTGGTTCGAGAGCGGATCGAGCTGGTACGCCGTCGCCATGAAACGCGGGCTCGTCGACACGATCCCCGTCGACCTGTACCTCGAAGGCTCCGACCAGCATCGCGGCTGGTTCCAGCTCTCCCTGCTGCCGGCTTTGGGGTCGCGAGGGCAGGCGCCGTTTCGCACGGTGCTGACGCACGGCTTCGTCGTGGACGAGGACGGCTACAAGATGAGCAAGTCCGATGGCAACACCATCGACGTGATCGACCAACTCGACAAGCGCGGGGCGGACATCCTGCGGCTGTGGATCGCCAGCCAGGACTACCAGGACGACGTCCGCTGCGGCGAGAACCTGATCGCCAAGGCCGAGGACGCCTACCGAAAAATCCGCAACACGCTGCGGTTCTGCATGGGTTCGTGCAGCGACTTCGACCCGGCCCGCGACACCGTCGAGCCGACCGAGCACTCCGTCGACCGGTGGATGCTCATGCAGATCCACCAACTCATACGCGACGTCCGCGAGGCCTTCGACGCATACGAGTTCCACAAGGCCACCCGGCGGATGTACGAGTTCTGCACCGTCGAGGCGTCGAGCATTTACCTCTCAGCCGTCAAGGACAGGCTGTACTGCGAGTCGCCAGACGCCATCCGCCGGCGGGCAAGCCAGACCGTCATCCACCTGATGCTCTGCTCGCTGGTCAAGCTGCTCGCGCCGATCCTGCCGCACACCTGCGAGGAGGCCTGGGGCCACATACCCGCAAAGCCCGCCGACTGGCCCGAGAGCGTCCACCTGGCCCTGCTGCCGGAATATGATGAGGACATCCTGAGCCTTGCCGGGGACATCAGGCCGGTTTCCGCCGACGATGGCAAATGGGCCCTCGACGAGCTTCGCACGGGCCCGGCCGGGATCTGGGACAAGCTGATGGACCTCCGCGGCGCCGGGCTGGTCAAGCTCGAAGCCCTGCGAAACGCCGGCGTGAAGAAGACCCTCGACGCCGAGGCCGTCTTCAAAGTACGAGCCGGCGACGACGAAGCCATGCAGATAATCGAGACCTATCGCCCCGAGCTCGAAGACCTGCTCGGCGTAGGCTACGCCCGCGTTGAATTCGCCGACGACCTGCCCGATGGCACGACCGTCGACGTGGAAGTCCTCGACTCCCGCGAGCGATACGAGCGCTGCGCCAGAAGCTGGAAGCGCCGCCCCGACGTGGGCTCCAACGAAAAGTTCCCCGACCTCTCCGCACGCGACGCCGCCGTGATGGAGGAACTGGGCAAAGGCAGGCAGTAGTACTTGGGCAATAGTAAATACTCAAGCTGACCGCTTTGGCAGGCCCGAAGGGCCGGCAGCGTTTAGCCGGGGGCGTAAGCCCCGGAATCAATGCTCTTATAAAAATAGTCCCAACGGGGCGACAGAGGGCAAACAGGGCCATCTGCCTGCGGGTGTTCTCTGTCGCCCCTTCGAGGCTGTCTGAACCGGTCAGTTTGAGTAAATAGAAGAAAAGACGTCACCCATGTTCGGTATCATCGCCACGCTCCTGCTGTTGCCGGTGCTGATCCTGGGTGTCGCGCTGTTCATCGTCGGGCTGGTCAAAAAGAAGCCCGTCATGTGGGGCATCGGAATCGCCATCGGCGTGCTGGGGATGCTGGTGTTAGTCATGGGAGCGGGGATGCTCATGTTCCTCCACCTCGTCGGGCGGCCGACCACGGGGGCCATGACCGCCGTCCAGGCCCCCAGCGCCATGGTCACCGTCCGGACCGCCAGCGAGGTCCGTCGCTTCTACGGAACCACGGGCGTGACCTTGCCGGATGGCGTGTCCTTCAACCTTGCGGTCCATTTCAACCATGATACCGACAGGCCAGATGACCAGAGGGAGATCCTGATGCTCAGCATGTCCGTCCCGGCGGACTTCGACGAGTTCCTCGACGCCAACTTCACAAACGCCCAGTGGCCAACCGTTGCGCCGACTTTCCAGGCCGCTCGAGAGAACGGGCGTGAGTCCTTCGTGCCAAACGACAGCCAACTCCAGGCCGCGTCGCTCTACGTCCTGACCGCGCAGCCGGACCCCAACTCGCCCGCGACGTTCATCACGGTCGTCGCGCACGACGCCAACACGCAGGCGGCGTGGGCAGTCAGCGTGGAACAGCCCGCGCCCGCGAAGTAGCCCGGCCGGTTGACCTGCGGGGCGAGGTATGCTTCAATCTCGCTCATGAACCATCAGCCAGGCACATCAGGCGGACCGCTTCGGCTGGGCGTGTTGCTCAGCGGCGGCGGACGGACGCTTCTGAACATCCTCGACGAGATTCGCGCCGGGCGGCTCGACGCCGAGGTCGCCGTCGTGATCGCGTCGCGCCAGTGCAAGGGCGTCGAGCGGGCGGCCGCGGCGGGCCTGGACGTGCGAGTCGTGGCGTACAAGCAAATGCCAGACGCAGCCGCGTACTCGAACGCACTGGCGGAAATCCTCGACGAAGCCGGCGTGGGCCTGGTCTGCCTGGCGGGGTTCCTGTCGATGTGGGTCATCCCGGATCGCTACCTCGGACGCGTCATGAACATTCACCCCGCCCTGCTGCCGAGCTTCGGCGGCAAGGGCATGTACGGCCATCACGTTCACGACGCCGTGCTCAAGCGCGGCTGCAAGGTCTCCGGATGCACCGTCCACTTCGTGACCAACGAGTACGACGCCGGGCCGATCGTCATGCAGAAGTGCGTACCCGTCTTGGACACCGACACGCTGGACGCCCTGGCCGGGCGCGTCTTCGAGCAGGAGTGCAGGGCCTACCCCGAGGCGATCGGCCTGTTCGCCGCCGGCCGGCTGAAGATCGAAGGCTCAATAGTGCGGATCCTGCCGGGCTGACAGCCTGGGACGCGAAGCTCCAAATCATAAGCAACAAGTAACAAACAAGTTCCAAACCACAAGCACTAAAGAGTAAGCAGGGAGGTGGCGAGGAATCCCGTTTGCCGTCTCGCTCTTCTTGTTTGAGGCTTTGCTTGGTATTTGGCACTTGCCATTGGGTCCTTGCCTGGGATTTGGTGCTTGCTGTTTGGAGCTTCATGAGCAGCCGCCCGGCGTCAACGCCGCCTCGGCCCCTCCGCCGCTCCGGAAATGCGATTGCACTTCCATGGTCAACTCGGTTATACTGGCTTATCTGGGTTGGGTTATATTCCGAGTCGGACCCGGTGCCGAGGCGCTCGTCTTTCAGGGACTGCTTGCCGCAAGTCGTTCGTCCCCCTGGTCGAGCCCGATAGGCGGCCCGACCACCCACTCGCGGCGACAGCAACAACATGAGGACCAATGAACCAAGATACGCCCGAATATGAACTCAAGGATGTTCCCGAGCCGAACCTCTACCGGGACATGTTCAGTTACAATGAGTTGCCGAAGGTCACCTTCGACGGTGAATGCGTGCCCATGGCCCCGGCCAAGGACATGCGGATAACCGACACCACCTTCCGTGACGGCCAGCAGGCCCGCCCGCCGTACACCGTACAGCAGATCGTGGACCTTTACGAGCTCGAAAGCCGCCTCGACGGCGGCACGGGCTGCATACGCCAGAGCGAGTTCTTCCTGTACTCCAAGAAGGACCGCGAGGCCGTCGACCGCTGTCGCGAGCTTGGCAGGAAGTTCCCCGAAGTCACCGGCTGGATCAGGGCGGTCAAGAGCGACTTCAAGCTCGTCAAGGACATGAAACTGCCCGAAACGGGCATCCTGACCAGTTGCAGCGACTACCACATATTCCTCAAGCTTCGCAAGACCCGCAAGCAGGCGATGGAGCAATACCTCGACGTGGTCAAGGCGGCCCTGGACACGGGCATCCGCCCACGCTGCCACCTCGAGGACATCACGCGAGCCGACTTCTACGGCTTTGTCGTGCCATTCGCCATCGAACTGAACAAGCTCGGCGAGAGCTACGGCATCGACGTCAAGATCCGCCTGTGCGACACAATGGGCTACGCCGTTCCCTGGCCCGAGGCCGAACTGCCGCGGTCAACGCCCAAGCTCGTCCACGGCCTGATCCACGACGCCGGCGTGCGAGGCGATCTGCTGGAATGGCACGGCCATAACGATTTCCACAAGGCCCTGATCAACCCGGCGACGGCTTGGTTGTACGGCTGCGCGGCCGCGAATTGCAGCCTGCTGGGCATCGGCGAGCGGACGGGCAACACGCCGCTCGAGGGCATGATCGTCGAGTTGGCCCAGCTTCGCGGGCACAACCCGAAGGTCGACTACTCCGTCATCACCGAGATAGGCGAGTACTACCGGAACCAGATCGGCTTCAAAATACCGCACAATTTCCCGCTGGTCGGGCGGGACTTCAACACCACCCGCGCCGGCATCCACGCCGACGGGCTGATAAAGAGCCAGGAGATCTACACCGCCTTCGACACCGAGAAGATCCTCAATCGCAGAGTTGGCGTGGCGATAACCGACAAGGCCGGGGCCGCGGGCATCAAGCACTGGATCGACACCAACTACGGCACGAACCTGCCCAAGGACAACCCCAAACTCCAGGCCATCCGCGCCAAGGTCGAGGCCGCATACGAAGCAGGCCGATGCACAGCCATCAGCGACGTGGAAATGCACGCATGGTACGCGGAAGCCTTCGGCACGCCCGTCAAAGACTGACGACAAGACGAGACTGGCAGGGATGCAGGGGATCAGGGGAAAAAGAAGAAGCATTTATAGCAGAGATAAACGCAGATGAACGCAGATATAGAACGGTCTTCTATCTGAGTTCATCTGCGTTCATCTTTGCCTATTATGTTTCTTTCTCCCCTGCATCCCCTGCATCCCTGCTAACGCTTCTTCCCGGCCACGGCGTAGTCGATCCCCTCGCGGATCAGGCCGATGGCTCGCTCGATGTTCGGTAGTTCCTCGAATCCGTAGCTCAGCCGCATCTGCCGCCGGCCCACGGCCACCAGGTCGCCTCGGGGGTGTACGCAGTACTGGCCCGGGATGTAGATAACGCGCGGCCTTGCGCTGCCGGCCGGGCCGTCGATGGCCTTGTCGCCCGTGGTCCGCGAGAGGAACTTCATCAGCGGCGAGTCCTCGCGGGTTTCGACGTCCCGCAGCGTGAGGTAGTAGTAGAACCCCGCCTGCCCGCCTGTAAGGTGCTCGATGCGCGGCCCGAGGTCGCGGTCCAGCCAGCCCCGCACCGCCAGTGCCTTGGCGCGGTAGCCGGCCCGGACGGCCCGGACCTGCTCGGCGACGTGGTGGTCCAGCATGTACGCCGCGATAACCTGGTTGATCGGCGGGGCGGAAAAGCCGATGTCGCTCACCCGCTGGACGATCTCGCGGAGCAGCGGGCCGTCGGGGCCTACCATGTATCCGATCCGCAGCCCGGGCGCGAGGATCTTCGATACGGTCGATATCTCGTAGACCAGGTGCATCTCGTCGCCGATCATGCCCGACGGCGGGGCCGCGACCGACGGGTCGTGGATCAGCTCCTCGTAGGCCTTGTCGAAGATCACCGGCACCTTCCGGCCATGCGTTCGCGAGAGGTCTTCGGCGATCCGCCGCAACTCTGTCCGCCGCGCGGCGCTCATTACCGTGCCCGTCGGGTTGTTGACCGTAACGGCGTAGAAAAACCGCACGTCGCCCGCGCGCGGGCCCAGGGCCGCCAGCTTCTCGGCCAGCAGGTCCGTACGCAGGCCGTCGCCGTCTTCCGGGACGGGCAGGATCTCCCAGCCAAGGCGTTCGAGGAAGTTGCAGTAGATGTAGTACATCGGGTCGGCCGTGACGACAATGCCGCGCCGCAGCACGCACGCGAAGGCCTCCAGCAGGCTCGTCGCGCCGCTGACGCCGATTACGATCTCCCGCCCGGCCAGGACTTCTTCCGTGATCCCGCTGGCTGTCTGCCCGCCAGCGAGAATGTACCGCCGGATCGCGTCCAGCAGCGCCTGGTAGCCCTTTGACGCCCCGTAGTTCAACGGCTTGTCGTACCGCTCAGGCCCGGCCAGCACGGCCTGGGCCGCCTCGACGATAAGCTGCCGCGGAATGGTGTTCTCGTTGACGTAGCCGACGCCAAGGTTGATGTCCACCCCGTCGCGAAAGTCCGACGCGAACTGCGCCATCATCCGCCGCACCGGCGAAGGAGTAACCGATGCCTGGCCATAATCCGAAAACGGCGGGTCCTCAAGCTTCATTCGCACAACTCCATGGTAGTCGGTAGCAGACCCCGGCGAAACGTTGGCAGCCCGTTCGTAGTGACGCCGTAAGGCGTTATCCGCAAGGCACAGGCGCCTTCGATTCGCACTCGTGGCCAGACGCCGCCAGACAAAGAAGAAACAGAATATGCTCTTACGAGCACACTACAAACGCCATAGGCCATTTCAAGCGATAACCATCCCGGCGAAACGTCCGCGGCCCGTTCGTAGTGACGCCGTAAGGCGTTATCCGCAAGGCACAGGCGCCTTCGATTCGCACTCGTGGCCAGCCGCCGCCAGACAAAGAAGACACAGAATATGCTCTTACGAG
>JAUWQU010000132.1 GCA_030610965.1 Phycisphaerae bacterium | reverse complement strand
GCCATCAGCGCCAACTCGACGAGCCCGAGCAGGCGGTCGACGAACACGCTTACGAGCACGGCAGCGACCTTGGGCGTGTGCTTGGCCACGTAGTACGCCTTGACCAGGTCCCCGCCGACGGTGCCCGGCACAATGGCGTTGAAGAACTGCCCGAGAAACGTCAGGCGAATGGCCTCCCACAGCGAGATGTTCACGTCCTGTATCTTCAGCAGCAATCGCCATCGCACGGCTATCATCGCCAGGGCCAGACCGAATGCCATCGCCCCCGCCGCGGCCAGGGCTACGTTGATGGCCTTGAGGCTTGTGGCAAAGCCCGGCCGGATGACTTGCCCGGGCGCGACGGGTTTGAAGTCCGACACCGGCCGGACCTCGATTCGCGGCGACCAAAAAGAGCCCGCGTTAACGCGCAGCGTATCGCCGGCGCCGGCTTCGGTCCCGGCGACGACGGCGTAGGCGCCTCCGCCATCGCGGGCATGGACATAGTCCCGCCAATGGACCTTCGCGACAACCCACGCCAGCAGGGCGCCGGCGACGGCTATCTTTGCCGAGAGTAATAGCGTTTTGCGAGTCCTGGCATTCATCTTCGGCGTCCTTCGCGAGGGAAGGATTGTACCGCCCGGAGGCGCGGCTGAAAAGCCGTGCGTCAAGTTACCGAGCCGCGACGCGGGACTTACCGAGCGGCCGGGCGGCGGAGAATTCCCACTTTTGGGGCCGAGGGTCGATTTTCCAGTTGGCCCAAGGGGCCGTTTGGCGTATCTTCGACCCTTCAGTCATACGACTTGGCCCACGACCCTGAAGCGAAGTTGTCTTTTCTCCGTCTAACCTCTGAAGTGGCAATAAGAAGTAGATGAGCTCAACACCGACACTCGAACTGCCGGGATACCAGGTTATCCAGTTCCTCGGCAGCGGCGCAAGAAGCACTATTTGGGAAGTCAGAAACACCGTTACCAATGAACTGCATGCGCTCAAGCGCGTGGTCAAGCGAACCAGCGAGGACAGCCGCTTCCTCGATCAGGCCATCAACGAGTACGAGGCCGGATCGCAGTTCAATCATCCTGCCGTGCGCAAGATACTGGATGTCCAGCGGGTTCGTCGGTGGATGTCGCTGAAGGAAATCCGGGTGATCATGGAGTATGTCCAGGGCCAGAGCGTCCAGCAGTCCCGGCCCACGAGCGTCCGGGAGGCGATCCGGATCTTCCTGGACGTGGGAGCGGCCCTTGCGCACATGAACACCAAGGGCTACGTCCACGCCGACACCAAGCCGAACAACATCATCGTGTCGAAGGAAGGGACGGTGAAGGTGATCGACTTCGGCCAGAGCTGCCCGATCGGCACCGTCAAGACCCGCATCCAGGGCACGCCGGACTTCATCGCTCCCGAGCAGGTTCACCGCCGGCCGTTGGACGGGCGAACGGACGTGTTCAACTTCGGCGCGACGCTCTACTGGACCCTTGCCGGCAGGCCCATACCGACCGTGCTGCCGAAGGAGGGCTCGCTGACGCTCAACAACGGCCAGCGCGTGCCGCCAGTCGAGCAGTTCAACCCGGACGTGCCGAAGTCGCTGACCAAGCTCATCGTCGACTGTGTCGAACTTAACCCCGTCCAGAGGCCCTCGTCGATGAACGAGGTCGTCTCCCGGCTGACGCTCATCGCCAAGCAGCTAGGCCGGGACGCCGAGGCCGGCATCTGAGGCGCCTATGCCCCACCCGTTAGCAGACATTTTCCGTAAGGCGGCCCGGCTCAACGCGGAAGATCCACGCCGCACCGGCCATACGATTGCGATAGAGCCCGGCAAGGAAGTGATCGTCACCGGCGACCTTCATGGCCATCGGCAGAACCTGATGAAGATCATCGCTTTCGCCGACCTGCCCAATCGGCCGGAAGCCAGGCTGGTGCTTCAGGAGATCGTTCACGGCCTGCCGGACGCCCGCACCGGCCACGACCGCAGCGTCGACGTGCTCCTTCGCGCGGTCAGGCTAAAGCTCGCCTCTCCCGAGCAGGTGATCTTCCTTCTGGGCAACCACGACATCGCCCAGGCCACGGGCAACGAGATCACCAAGGGCGGGCGCGGAGTATGCGAGGCCTTCGTTCAGGGCGTGCGAAATGCCGTCGGCGACGAGGACGCCGCCGAAGTGCTGGCCGCCATCAATGAGTTTCTGCTGTCAATGCCAATCGCGGCCCGCACGCCGGGCGGCGTGATGATACTCCACACCCTGCCGACCCCGCAGCGAATGAACCTGGCGGGCTCCGACGTGCCCGCCGAGCCCTACACCCCGCAAACCCTCGCCCGCGGCGGCTGCGTGTACGAGTGGACCTGGGGCCGCAACCCGACGGGCGAGCAGATCGACTCCCTGGCCGAGCATCTCGGCGCAGAGTACTTCGTGCTGGCCCACAAGCGGATCGAAACCGCGTATGAAATCGTCAGCCCCAAGGCTATCATCCTCACCGCCGAGCACGAGCGCGGAAGCCTGCTGCGGTTTTCGTCGGATGACCCGCTGAGCGAGCAGACGGTGCGGGAGCACCTTCGCCCAATCGCGGCGCTTGGTAGGGGCAACTGACCGGCTAGCCGCCGTAGCATGGGCATCTTGCCCATGAGTCCCACGGGCATCTTGCCCGTGCAGTAGCATGGGCATCTTGCCCATGAGTCCCACGGGCAGGATGCCCGTGCTACGGGCAACATGCAGGTCCAACGGGCAAGATGCCCGTTCGACTCACGGGCAGGATGCCCGTGCTACGGGCAACGCAGTTTCTCATGCACGTTCTTGGAGAACGCCCAAATGCTGGAAATCTCAGGCAAGCAGAAGCGTCACCTTCGCGGCATGGGCCAAAGGCTCGACCCGCTCGCGTCGGTCGGCAAGGCAGGCGTGAGCGACCCGTTCATCGAGACAGTCCGAAACCTGCTGAGCCAGGAAGAACTGGTGAAGATCCGCCTGCCGGCCGGGCCGGGCAAGTGGCGCAAAGCAACCGCCGAGCAGATCGCCGAGGCCGTCGGGGCCGTCTGCGTGGGAGTAATCGGACGGACCGCCCTGCTGTACCGGCCAAACGATGAACTCGCACCCAAGGACCGCATACACTTTCCCTGAGCCCCGAGAGGCCGGCTGCGCCGCCGGCCATCGGCTTGATTAGAGGTTCAAGAGGCCGATTTTCCTTGCCCGCGCGGCCGCGGCAACCGTACATTGAACCTGGGCCAAGAGCCCGTTGCAGCAAGGCTGTATTGTCGCAAGCGTACGGAACCGACATGATCCATTTCACATGCAAGCACTGCCGCAAGTCCGTCCGTGTCGACGACCGTTACGGCGGTAAGAAGGGTCGCTGCCCGCACTGCAAGGAAACCGTCGCCATCCCCCGCGGCGACGACGCGATAAGCGAGCTGGCGGCCGCGTTCGGTTCGGCCGGGGCCAAGGCCGACGACACCGGCGCGACGACGATCCCCCCGCCGCCGGGCGTCGGCGAGAAGCCGCTCAGCGAGGAGCTTATCCTTCCCGACGAGGCCGACGTGGACCTTGCCGACACGGTTATACTCCCGGCCGGCACATTCGCGGAAAAGGAAGAGGCCCCTTCGCGTGCCCGTTCGTCGCACGCGGCCCATCGCGCGCCCATCGAACGTCACCGCCCAGCCCTGAACGCCGTCCGGACGATACTGATACTCGTGGCGGTGATCGTGGTGCTGATCGTAGCCGTCCTCGGCTTCGCCCTGGCCACACGCGTGTTCTGACGCCCCCGACTCGTGGGGTTATTTGAAATCCAGCAGTCCGCCGGCGGCCCTTGGGGTTGGCGGGGGTGTGTTGGCGTCGCTGCCGGGCGCGGGGGCCAGCACGGTCGAAGGCGGCGGCAACTGGAGCCGAGGCGCCATCTTCGCGCCAGGGGCGCCGAAGCGGGCGTCCTCGATTTTCCTTTGCCACTGCCGGACCTCCGGGTCGTCAACCAGCGCCGCGGCCCGGTCGATGTACTTCATGGCCAGCGAGTAGCGGTCGAGCAGATAGTAGACCCTTGCGGCCTTGAAGGACGCTACCGCCTGGCGGGAGGACATCTCGGCCGCCTTGGCGAACGTCTCCGCCGCCTCGGGGTACTTGCGCTGAAGCTGAAGCACGTCGCCCAGCGGGATGTAGAGTTCGGGCACGTCGGTCCGGGCAAGTGCTCGGCGCAGCGTCTTCTCGGACTCGGCCAGCTTGCCGTTTTCCTTCTGACACTCGGCCAGCATTACCAGCGCGCGCATGCTGGGCCTGGGCCGGCTTGCCATCTCCGCCAGCCGCGGCTCGGCCTGGTCGTACTTGCCCGCCCGCATGGCCAGCATCGCCAGGCCCCAGAGGACTTGGTGACCCCGGTTGCCGGCGCCAAGGGCCTTGCCCAGCATGGCCTCGCCGCGGTCGTACTGCTCGGCCGCCAGAAGGGCCGTCCCGTAGCGGGCCCACATTTCCGGCGTTGCCTGGTTGCTCTCGGCGGCGCGACGGAACAACTCCAGCGATCCCTGCCCGCCGCGGGCCTCGATAACCTCCGCCTTGAGGCACATACCCTCGGCCGAACGCGGCGCAAGGGCCATCAGGTCGGCGAGCGTTTTGTCGGCCTCGTCGAGCCTGCCCAGCCGCAGCAGCGCCATCGCCAGCACGGGTCGGACCAGAACGTCACGCCGGTCGGCAAGCCGCACGAACTGCTTGCCAAGCTCGGCCGCCCTCTCGTAGGCAACCTGCCGAGTGGCAAGATTCCCCTGACCGCCTCGCGGGTCGATGGCGTCGGCGCGGGCGATGAGGCCCTCCATGTTCTGCCGAACCCGCTCGCCGGTCGTGGGGCCGGTGTCCCTGGCCGGCAGATTGGCCTTTGGCTTCAGCGGGTCCCACGCAACCACGTAGATCGTCGCGCCGATTACCACTGCCGTCGCGAGCAGGAGAGCTTTCGTCTTCCACTGTCGCCGCGGCTGATCGGGCTGGCCCGGATGCCGCGACGCGACCTTGGGTTTCAACTTCATCTCGGCCATGTCACGGCGCCTCCCCGCAGGCCGGGCCGAGGAGTTCCTCGATCCCGGCTGGGATGTCCGGGCAGCGCATCAGCGCCTCGCCGACCAGCACTCCACAGACGCCGCCGGCCTTGAGGCGCTCGACGTCTTGCCTGGTCCTTATGCCGGACTCGCTGACAATGGCTACGCCCTCCCCGGCCAGCGATGCCAGCCGAAGCGTAGTGCCGATGTCGACCTGAAACGTCGCAAGATCGCGGTTGTTGATGCCCAGCAGGCTGTACGCGCGGTGCGGGAAGCCCACCATCGACCGCACGGCCAGGAGCTCATCGGCGTCGTGAACCTCCAGCAAGACCGTCAGCTTGAGCGAGGCCGAGAGGATCATCAGGTCCGCCAGGCACCCTACCGGCAGGGCCGCGGCGATAAGCAAAATCGCGTCGGCCCCGGCGGCGCGGGCCTCGTAGACCTGGGCCTCGTCTATGATGAAGTCCTTCCGCAGCACCGGCAGCGAGACCGCCTCGCGCACCGCCCGGAGATAGTCGAGGCTGCCCTGGAAATACTGCTCGTCGGTCAGCACGCTGATGGCCGAGGCCCCACCGGCCTCGTACTTCCGGGCGATGGCGACGGGGTCGAAGTCCGGGCGGATAAGCCCGGCCGAGGGGCTGGCTCGCTTGACCTCCGCGATGAGATTCACCAACCGGCGCGGCTTGGCGGTCATGGCGGCGAAGAAGTTTCGCACCGGCGGCGCCGCGGCCGCGTCGGCCTGCAAGTCGGCCAGGCCGCGACGGTTTCGAAGCTCCGCGACCTCTTTCCGCTTGGTTTCCAGGATGGTCTGCAATATATTCTGCGGCATAGCCTTACCCGCTTCTTGCCCCGTCCGCAACGCGCCCGGCGGGGCAGCAACACGGTAACCGGACGGCTTGGATGATGTCAAACGCTTTGTACTCTGCCTGGACATGCGGGGTTTCGCCCCGCGCCGGGGCGCTGTGCCTGGCCGCGGCGACCCAGCCGACCAGCTTACCGGCCGAGGGGGTCGCGCTAAGCTCGACGATGCTGACCCTGTGCGCCATGGGGCTATGCGTACTCGGCGTATGGATCATCCGCTGCGTCGCCCGGCCCAACCGGCTGCGGCTGCTGCGAACGCCCGGCAGGCCAAACCGCCTCAACATTGCACACGTCATTATTGTTCCACTGCTTATGTTCCTGTCGTCCGGCCTGACGTACAATGCCCTGAACGCCCTGTTTGTCAGCGACGCGACCACCCAGGCGGCCGAGGGCGTGATGAAGGCCTGCCTGCAAATCGCCAGCGCGGCCGTCGGGTCGATGGTCTGGCTGGTGGCGGGTCTGGTCGTGGCGGCTGGGACGTTTCGCCACGGCCTGTCGCGCGGGTTTGGACTTTCGCTACGGCACTGGATATACGACCTTGGCCGGGCGATAGTCGCCTATCTGGCGGTGCTGCCGGTATGCATCGGGCTGGCCCTTCTATTCGCGTATATCTTTAAGGCCACGGATCTTACCACGAAGGTCCACCCTGTGCTCACGTACATGACCGACTTTTCGCCGCCGTGGCGGATGCTGGCGATTCTTCAGGCGGTGATCCTGGCCCCGCTGGCGGAGGAAGTCTTCTTTCGCGGGGTGCTCCAGTCGTTTTTCCGGCAGCAATTGGGCTCACCGAGAATAGCGATACTGTTGGCGTCGGCGGTCTTCGCGGCCGTGCATATCAACCAGCCGCAAGCCATTCCCAGCCTGCTGGCCCTGTCGTTGGCGCTGGGCTACAACTACGAGCGAACCGGTCGGCTGACCAGCCCGATACTGATTCACGCAATCTTCAACGCGGTGAACGTTGCGGTCTGGCGGGGTTAGTGGGGCTAGCGGGGCGCAAAAAAATGGCCAGTCCGGAAATCCCCTGGCGCCGACTTTAAGGTCGGTCCAAAAGCGTTCCGAACGGCCGTCCCTCGATAGTTCTCCGCTTCTCCGCTTGCTTCTGTGCAACACTACTACGGCAAAGAGCGATGAGCCATGGCCACCGAGTTGCATGAGCATTGCTTCCCGGCCAGGCCGCGCCGATTCCCGAGTTGAGCGACTCGCAACCGACGTGCTTTCATCTTATCCCGTCACGTCGAATAAGTCAACCCCAAACGTCCGGAAAATGGCGCGCCGGCGGCGGTCGGCTGGCGGTGCCAACTCGTCGCCCCCGGAGAAGTTCCAGATCTCAAGCAACAAACACAAACAAATAAAAAGCACCAATACTCCAATGACCTAAACGAAGATGCGCCCGCGCCCGTGTCGCTTCGACGGCGCCGCTGGGGGCCGCGGACATCGTGTCTTGCAGCCCGGTCCGCCATGCCGAAGGTCCGCTGCGGCGGGGCGGAGTTTGCCGGGCAGCTTGGCCCTCAGGTCGTTTGGTGCTTATCCTTTGGAACTTGGGATTTGTTTGTCCTTTGGTGCTTGTGATTTGGTGCTTGCTGCCCCGTTGATCCGCGGGGGCTGACGGGATGGACAAACCGCCACCACAATCCGCCCGCACCGGCCCGCGGAACCCACCGTCTCCCCTGCTGCCTTATGCGGCCCGGGGGCGGTCGACCCTTGCGGCCCGTCAGCCTTCGATGATCTTTCGGACGGCGGATTCGGTAACCGGCTGGATTATGCCGCGATCGGTGATAATCGCCGTGATAAGATCGGCCGGGGTCACGTCGAAGGCCGGGTTGTAGATTCGCACGCCATCCGGTGCGGTCGTCCGGCCGAAGCCGTTGGCGATCTCCTGGCCGTCGCGCTGCTCGATGGGGATATGGTCGCCGCTGGAGAGGCTGAGGTCGAACGTGCTGTACGGCGCGGCCACGTAGAACGGGATTCCGTGCCGCTTGGCGGCGATGGCCAGTCCATAGGTGCCGATTTTATTGGCCGCGTCGCCGTTGGCGGCGATCCGGTCGGCCCCGACGATGACCATCTGCACCCGGCCTTCCCGCATCACCTGGGCGGCCATGTTATCGGCGATAACAACCGCGTCTATACCGGCTTGCATGAGTTCCCATGCCGTCAGGCGGGAGCCCTGGAGAAGCGGGCGGGTCTCGTCGCAGTACACGCAGAAGGTGTGCCCGCCGGCGTGGGCGACGTACATGCCCGCAGTGGCCGTGCCGATGCCCGCCGTGGCCAGCGCGCCGGCGTTGCAATGGGTAAGCACACCGCTGCAGCCGCGAACGATATCCGCGGCGTAATTGCCGATGCTGGCGCACATCCGCTCGTCCTCGGCATGGATGGCTCGGGCCTCGTCGAGCAGCGCTTCCCGCACGGCCGGCGCGGCGAGACCGCCGGCGAGGGCCTTCTCGGCCCGCGTCATGATCCGACCGACGGCCCAGGCGAGGTTTACCGCCGTCGGGCGG
>JAUWQU010000769.1 GCA_030610965.1 Phycisphaerae bacterium | reverse complement strand
CGTTTCGGCTCGTCATTCGCCGGCGTGCGTTGTATCGGTTTGCGGCCCTTCCCGGCCCTTTCCGCCCCCTCTTCCGCCCCCCGCGCCGTAGCCGGGGCCGCCCTTTGTGCATGGCCCCTTGTTCCTGTTCGCGCGTATGCCCTTGCCAGAACCGTCTTTTCTTGGCCGCTGTTTCATGGTTGTTTCCTTTGACTCTTGATCCGCCATCTCCGTCAGCAGTCGTGGGGGTGCATGCCACGGTCCCGATGTACATCGGGACCGCGGGAAAGGTCCGGCGGTCCCGGTGTACATCGGGACCGCCGGCCAGATGCAACAGGAAAGACACTCGGCCTCCGGGCGGCCTATGCTGTCTTGATATCCAGTATCTTCCAGGCGCGGCAATCGGTCACGCCGCGGCCCTTGCGGGCGGCGTAGTACGGCAGGTAATCGCCGCCGGACCGCTCCACGTTGGACAGGGTCGCTTCCTCGCGGTCCATGATCGCCGTCCCGCGGCGCGGGCTGCCGAACATCAAGCGACCGGCGGTTACGTTCTCATCCTCGATAAACGTATGCCCCTTGAGCGTCGCCGGGACGCCTTGGGCCAGGGACGGCCGCCACAGGGATACGCCGGTAGTCGCGTCGACGATCCCTTCCAGGATCACGCGGTACGCGGCGTTCGCCATGAACACGGCCCCTTGCCGGTATTGCTTGCCAAGCTCGGCGACCAGGGTGTTAATGTCGTCATTATCGACCACGTCCTGTACGGCCGTTACGATGATCGCGACCTCGGTATACTCATCCGTGATCGACGCCTTCGCCACGCCGGCGGCCTCAATCGCGTCGACCAGGTCGGCGTTGAGCCGGGTGCGAAGCCCTTCCTTCATGTTGGCGAATTCATCATCCAGAAGGAAGCTGCCCATATCGTCCACGTCCGACCGCTCCAGCGTCGGCTGATACTCATAGTCCTGGACGGTGAGTACCACCTTCTTCCGCACGTTGGCCGTCCCGGCACCTTCGCCCTTGATCGTGACAACCGCCCCGGTCGGATACGAGTATCGCGGCGCGTCCGACTTGGTCGGCCGGCGGTAGGCAAGCTCCAGAAGCGGATTGTCGGTGTAGACCGGCTCGTCCAGGTAAATATCCTGCTGCTTCAGGTCACTGTCGACGGCCTTAAGCTCCACGTCTTCCGCGGCCCGCATGGCGGTGTCGATCTCGGTCAATTCGGCGAAGCTCTTGGCGGCCGTCTTGCCGGCGGCGGGCTGGGCGTTGACCACGGCGGCATTGATCTTCCGTTCGACCGCGTCCAGTTGGGTCTTGAGCGCGTCGAAGCCTTCCAAACTCTTTAGCTCGGGCGTCGCTTCGGCGATCTTGCGAAGCTCGACCAGGTCGCCCGTCAAGCCCTTGACCGCGGCGTCCAGGCTCTTAAGCTCGGCCTGGCCGGTCTCGACCTTGCCGAGCCGGTCGCCCAGGTCGCCAATGCCGCCCTTGATCTCGGCGAGCATGGCGGCCACGTCGCCCGCTTCGTCCTTGAACTCCACGCGGCCGGGCCGGCCATACCTGCGCATGAGCCGGGCCTTCGGCCCCTTCCTTGACGCCTGGACGGCGAAGCCGGCCAGGGCCGGCGCCGCCATTGCGGCGTAATAGTTTCTGTGCATTGCTTCCCTTTCCTCAGATTGCGTTAAGGGTTTCCAGAATGTCGGCAAGCCCACGGGCCACGCCGCCCGGCCTTGCTTCCCGCAAGGTCGAAACGCCGCCGGCTACAATCGCCTTCGACGTGCGCCTGGAGAGTCCAGCATCCCGCAAGACTCCCTCGACACGTCGGGCCGTGGGGACGGCGTCCAGGCCGTCGCCGCTCTTGACTTGGATTATGCCGGTCGACGTGTTGACCGGTTTAAGCGTGATCGTGATATCGTCCATAAGGGACAAGCGGTACAGGTGCCGGACTTCGCCTTCATAGTCGGCATGGAGCGCGACAAAGGCGAAGCTCATCCACACGCCAGGGCCGTTGTCGACGGCGTCCTTTACTTCGGCCGCTACGCCGGCGTCCCATATAACGCCGTCGACGCGAAGGCCGCGGGCGTCTTCGGCCAGGGCGGTAGTGTGTCCGACCGTTTGATAGTGCCGCCATTTCAGCCGCGGCCAGGTGCCGCGGGCCTTCCATTCGGCGATCGACTCGGCGAAACAGCCGGCGTGGCAAACGTCGGCGAGCTTGTCGACTTCGCCGAAGATCGCGGCGTAACCGACAAACGCCCCGGCCTGGTCAATGCTCTTGATCTCCAGGGGTACGCGCATGTAGTCGGCCGCCGCGTCTTGCTCGGCGACCAGGGCGTCCAGGCTCTTGTATTCAATCGCGTGCATGTCGCTTCCTCATTACCGCGTCTACGGCCTGTCTCGCCCCGACCTGGCAAGCTTCCCGCGGTGCGCCGTCGTAAAACAACCGGCCGTATTCGCGGCAATACTGCGTCACGTCGCCAGCCGACAGGGCGGCCCGCCAGCGCTCGTGGGCGACGGGATCAAAGGGCTTGGCGGACATTGTCCAGGGGGGCTACCCGTTATCGGCGTCGCCCTGGCCGGCCTTGCCGGCCTCCAGGGCTTCGCGATCCTTCGCGGACATGACGTTGGGGGTAATGCGCGCGTCGCCGTCCGCGTGGCGTTGCATGTTTTCCCGCTCGCGGACTTCGTTGGGCGTCATAAAGCGGTTGGTAATACCGATCGCGTAGGCCGCGTATCGGGC
>JAUWQU010000675.1 GCA_030610965.1 Phycisphaerae bacterium | reverse complement strand
GCTGATCAGCCGATGGGGGGTTCCACAGTTCGATGATTCGCAGTCTTGATTCATCTGCTAAGTAAGCAAGGGCGCCGACGACCTGGACGCCCCATGCATAGCCCGGCGTGTCATAGTGGCCCACCTCCGCAGGTGCGGTCGGGTCCGACACATCGATAATCCTCAAGCCGAAGTAGCCATCCGCCACGTACGCTAACGTGCCTGCGACCTGGACGCCCAAGGCCTGGCCCGGTGTGTCGCAGTAGCCCACGTTCTCGGGCGCGGCTGGGTTTGACACGTTGATGATACGCAGGCCTGAATTGCGATCCGCCACGTACGCCAGCGCACCTACAACATGGACGCCGTCAGCAGCGCCCGGCGTGTCGTAGTAGGCTACTTCCGTCGGCGTGGTCAGCAGGGCCGTCACGTCCTCGGGCGAGAACGTGGCCGGGTCGATCGGCTCGTTGAAGGTTACCCCCACGTTATAGTCACCAGTCGGCTCGTCGGGCCAGTGGCTAACGATCCGCGGGCCGTAGTCGGCCGTCAGCGTCGCCGACGCCCATGGCCCGACGTTGCCCGCCTTGTCGACGGCGCGGACGTCGAACGAGGCTGCCGAACCCTCAGCAAGGCCCGTCGGCGCCTGCTGTGTCAGGCTCTCTGCCCATTCTCCACCGTCGGCCCTGTACTGGTACTTCCAGATGCCGTTTGCGTCGTCGGCCTCGTCCCAGCGCAGGACAGCGCCGTCCAATCGAAGGCCCGTTGGTGCTTCAGGCGCGGTAAAGTCCACCGCCATCTGCCTCGATGCCGCCAGCCCGGCGTTACCGGCATTGTCCACGGCCCGGACCTCGAACAAATAGGAACCTTCCGCGAGGGTCAACGTCACCGTGGTGTCGGCCGTGGCCGTCCAGCCCCCGCCGGCCAGGCGGTACTCGTACCGCGCGATGCCGCTGAGGTCGCCCACTGGCGCCGTCCACCTGATAGCCAGTTCGGTGTCGGTGGTAACCCAGTCTCCTGTCGAGCCCGTGTCGTCCGTCAACGCCAGGTTGCCCGGCGCGGCCGGGGGCGTCGTGTCGATCGTGACGCTGAAGCTGTACACGTCGTTCAGAGCCTCGCCGCCGATCCCGTCGGCGTCCTGGTCCATCGTGTTGCCCGCCAGATCGGAGATGCCGGGTTCGACGAAGACACGATACACGCCGTCGACCACCGGTTCGGTAAGCAGGATGCGGTATGTCGTCGCATCCACCTGTGAAACTCCCTGCGCGGGTTGCCCCACATTGATGATCCCGACGCCGTAATAGCGGTCCGCCACGTACGCGAGCGAGCCGACTACCTGAACGCTGCAGGCATTGCCCGGCGTGTCGTAGTAGCCCGCCTCAACGGGCGCAGCCGGGTTCGATACGTCGAGTATCCGCAAACCGCGGTCGTAGTCCGCCACATACGCCACCGCATCGACGACATGGACGCTCCAGGCGGACCCCGACGTGTCGTAATGCCCAACTTCCGTCGGCGCGGCCGGGTTCGACACGTCGATGATCCGCAGGCCGGAGTCGCGATCCCCAACGTACGCCAGCGAATCGACGACCTGGAGGCCCCAGGCATCGCCCGGCGTGTCGTAGTAGCCCACTTCGACCGGCGCTGCCGAGTCGGACACGTCGATGATCCGCAGGCCGGCAGCGGAATCCGCCACGTATGCCAGATCGCCGACGACCTGGACGCCGTAGGAGTAGCTCGGTGTGTCGTAGTCGCCCACCAGTACCGGTGCGGCCGGGTTCGAAACGTCGATAATCGCCAGCCCCTTGGAGTACATCCCCACATACGCCAGCGTGCCGACGACATGGATCCCGCAGGCATAGCTGCGCGTGTTGTAGCCGCCCACATGGACCGGCGCGGCCGGGTCCGAAACGTCGAGGATTCGCAGGCGCCCGTCATAGTCCGCCACGTACGCCAGCGTGCCGACGACCTGTATCGCCAAGGCCCGTCCCGACGTGTTATAATAGCCCGCCTCGGTCAACTCGGTCGGCACGGCCAGGACATCCTCGGCCGTGAACGTGGCCGGGTCAATCGGCGTGTCGAAGGTCACATCCACGTAATTCCCTACGCTCGGCCCAACGGGCGAATGGCCGACTATCCGCGGGCCGTAGTCCGTAGTCATCGTGGCGGCCGTCTCGGGGCCGACATTGCCCGCCCGGTCAATGGCCCGCACGACGATGTCGTGCGTATCGCCGTCGGCAAGGCCCGTCGCGACTGACTCGCCCGCCACGTCCGTCCAGGCTCCGCCATCGACGGAGTATTGATGCTTCCATATTCCGTTGGCGTCCGTCCCCGACGTCCAACTCAGCACGGCACCGTCCAGGGCCAGGTCACTCGGAGCGGATGGCGGCGTGAGGTCCACAACTGCGTCAAGCGATGCCGCCGGCCCGATATTGCCCAGGCTGTCGATGGCCCGGACCTCGAACAGATGCGAACTCTCCGCGAGGGTCAACGTAACTGTCAAGGCGGTCGTGGCTGTCCAGCCCCCGCCTTCGAGCCTGTACTCGTACCCCGCTATGCCGTTGAGGTCGGTCGCGGCCGCCCAGGTGAAGACCAGTTCCGTGTCGGTGGTTACCCAGTCTCCCGTCGAGCCCGTGTCATCGGTGAAGGCCAGGTTGCCCGGCGCCGTCGCAGGCGTTGTATCAACGGTTACGCTGAAGTTGTACGCATCGTAGGGTAATTCCCCGCCAATGCCGTCGGCGTCCTGGTCCATGGCGTTGCCCGCCAGATCTGTAATGCCCGGCGCGACGGAGACAAGATAAGTGGCGCTTTCGCTCAAGGGCTCGACCAAATGAACCCGGAAGGTCGTTGCATCGACCTGCGAGATATCCTGCACGTCCTGGCCGACCTTGATAATCCGCAGACCGTGGACTTTGTCAGCCACGTAGGCCAGGCCTCTGGCCACGTCGATTCCCCGTGCAAGCCCTGGGGTCTCGTAGTATGCCAGTTGGACCGGGGTCGTGTGGTTCGACACGTCCACCGCATGCACACCGTACTCGTAATCCGTCACGTACGCCACCGAGCCGACGACATCGACAGCTCTGCTAGTGCCCGGTGTGTTGTAAGAGCCTGTCTCGACCGGGGCGGACGGGTTGGAAATGTCTATGATCCTCAG
>JAUWQU010000522.1 GCA_030610965.1 Phycisphaerae bacterium | reverse complement strand
TGCTTTCTGAGTTACTGTCTCGCATCTGCGTTCGTCATTGCCGGTTCCAAGGGCAACAGTAAGGACTCACACAATGTCAAAGAAGCTGCGCTGGGGCATACTCTCAACGGGGCACATCGCCCACAAGTTCGCACTTGGCGTTGGGGCGACGGAATCGAGCGAGGTGGTGGCCGTCGGGTCGCGGACCCGCGACAAGGCCGACGCGTTCGGCAAGGAGTTCGACATCCCCCGCCGCCACGGCAGCTACGAGGCCCTGGCGGCCGATGCGGACGTTGACGCGATCTATGTCGCCACGCCCCATCCGATGCACGCGGAGAACGCCATCCTGTGCCTGCGGCGCGGCAAACCCGTGCTGTGCGAAAAGCCCTTCGCCATCAACGCCGCCCTTGCCGGGCAAATGATCGACACCGCCCGTCAGGCGGGCCTGTTCCTCATGGAGGCCATGTGGAGCCGGTTCTTGCCGCCCGTCCGCAAGGCCAAGGAACTGGTCGATGCTGGCGCGATCGGCGAGTTGCGGATGATCATGGCGGACTTCGGCTTTCGCGGCGCGTGGAAACCCGAAACCCGGCTGCTCAACCCGGACCTCGCCGGGGGCGGGCTGCTTGACGTGGGAATATATCCCGTGAGCCTGTCGAGCATGTTCTTCGGTGCGGCACGGGCCGTGGCCTCGCAGGCTCACCTCGGCGAGACGGGCGTCGACGAGCAGGCCGGCATGGTCGTCAAGTATGACGGCGGGCGGATTTCGGTGATAACCACCGGCGTTCGCACACGGACGCCAATGGAGGCCTGGCTGCTGGGCACCGAGGGTCGAATCCACCTCCATCGCGAGTGGTGGCGAGGCAACCCGCTGACGCTCATGGCAGACGGCAAAGACCCCGAAACCATCGACCCGCCGATGGTCGGCAACGGCTTCAACTACGAGATCGACGAAGTAGCCCGCTGCATCGCGGCCGGCAAGACCGAATCCGACATCATGCCCCTCGACGAAACGCTGTCGATCGTAACGCTCCTGGACGAAATCCGCGCCCAGTGGGGGCTGAAGTATCCGATGGAGTGAACCTGTCGGCGTCGCTGCCGGGCCGTATGTTAGCCTGGATTTGCTCGTTCGGGTTCCGTTCTCGGATCCAATAGAGCACCGTTCGACCACATGGATGCCGAAGCCGGAGTTTCGCGTATCGAAAATCACCGGCGATACAAAATTGATCCCCTATCGAGGGAGTGCATCATGCTGAACCGATTCCGTCTGAGCCTTTGCGTTGTCTTGGCGTTGTGCGCGGTGGGCCCCGCCCCGGCCGGACGAGCCGACGGGCAAAAGCCCGTGCTCGTCATCGGACCGCTGCTGCACGAATGGAAGTTCGACTCCGGCGTCGACGGCTGGCAGGCGTTGCACGATTGCGGGATCTCGACCGTCGACGGGGTAATGAAGATCGTCTCGACCGGCAAGGATCCGTATCTCTCGGCCCCACTCAAGGCGGCCGGGCCGGACGCGGTTATCAAGCTCCGCGCTCGGTCGATGGCGGCGGGCAACGGCCAGTTCTTCTGGGCGACTGACCGGGCCGGCGGGTTCGCCGAGGCGAGTTCGAAGCACTTCGAGATGTTTCACGACGGCAAGTGGCGAGAGTACACCTTGCCTATCCGCGTAGATGGGACGATAACGTCGCTGCGTTTCGACCCCGGCGCCGCGGCGGGGACCGTTGAGGTCGATTGGATACGCCTCTATCGTGGCGGGCCGCACCCGCTGAGCATCGAGCGCATCGAGGCCAACGCCGACCGGATCGTCCTGCACGTGAAGAATGCATCGGGCGGGGAGATTTCATTCGAGCATTCAGGCAAGACGCACTCGCTTGGGGCGGGCAAGACTCTGGCGCTGACGCAGGAAGCCAAACTCGAGGGCGAGTTCGTACGCCATACCGTGCGGCTGACGCCCAAGCACCTGCCGGCCATCGAGCGACACGTGGTGGTCTTTGGCGGCAAGACGGTGGGCCTGCCGCCGAAGACGCGCCGGTACGTCACGATCGGCAAGGGCGAGTTGACGGTCCGCGTCGCCCGCCCGGCGTCCGGGGCACTCGGTGCGCGGATCGAGCGCGGTGGTAAGCTGGTGGCCGTCATGGCGCCGATTATCCGCGTCAACGACGAACCCCGCTTGCTCGATTGCTCAGACGCACCCGACGCGCCAGTGGATTCGGCCTTGTTTTCGGGTAGCGGGCACACCGTGAGAATCTCCGTCAGAGGCGACGAGGTCACGGTGGACATCATGTCCGATTCCGAGGCAGAGGGGCCGGTCGTGCGGGTGCTTGGCTCGCTGGCCCAAGGGCTCTTTGCGGGGCTGGAGTACTTGGGCAAGGGCGAGAAGTCCTCGTCTAAGCTCGATATCGAGACGGACGATCACATGCGCATCGCGCCGGACCCGATGCTCGTCACCATGCCGCTGATGGCGTGCGTGACGGAACACGGGGCCGTGGCGATGACGTGGAAGGACATGACGCTTGGGCCCGTGTACGCCAGCCCGAACGTGCTGGACGGCACGGCCGACCACCGGATGTCGCTGCGTGGGAAGAAAATCACCGCGACCATTCTCGTCAAGAGCGCGACACTGGAAGACACGATCGCATGGGCCGTCAAGCGCGGAGGCGGCCTGCCGCCCTTGCCGAAATCGCCGCGAGACGACAAGGCGCAGCTCGAGTTGGCGATGCGGAGCATCAACGGGCCTATCAGCGGCGAAGGCGGGTGGGGCCACTGCGCCGAGGCCAGGTGGAAGCGCCAGTACTTCGCCGACATCGCCTCGACGATCTGGCGGATCACGGGCCGCGTGCCGAAGACCGGCCCGCTCGTGGCCGGCGGGGCACACGTTCGTAACGACGCGATCTTCTTCGTCACCGGCCAGGCCGAGCGATGGCTTGCCATTCGCTCCGGCGAGGTGCGGCGGATCATCGCCAGCCAGCAGGCAGACGGATCTTTCCGGTACGCGGGCAAGTATCTCAAGGGCCACTTCGAGGACACGTCCAGCGGCCATTGCGCCCGCTCGGCTGCGAGCCTGCTGCAGTGGGCGCGGTTCACCGGCGACGCCGAGGCCCGGCGCGCGGGCCTGAAGGCCCTGGAGTTCATGAAGCGCTTCTGCACCCCGCGCGGGGCGCAGACGTGGGAGTTGTCGCTCCACACGCCGGACGTGCTGGCCTCGGCGTATCTCGTGCAGGCCTACGTGCTGGGCTACGAACTGACCGGTCGCAACGACTACCTCGCCGAGGCCCGCCGCTGGGCTCTGTCGGGCGTGCCGTTCGTCTACCTGTGGTCCAACCGCCCGACAATGCTCTACGCCTCGCCGCCGGTCTACGGGGCGACGAACTTCCGCGCCCCGTTGTGGATCGGCCTGCCCGTCCAGTGGTGCGGCGGGGTGTACGCCTACGCCTTGGTTGGCCTGGCGAGGCACGACAAGACGCTCGACTGGATGCGCCTTGCCCGCGGGATCTACATCGCCGCCCAGCAGATGCAGTATCCCGACGGCCCGCTGGCCGGCTGCCTGCCCGACATCTTCCAACTGCCCTCCCAACACCGCGCCGGGCCGTCAATTAACCCCTGCGCGCTTGCGAGCCTGCAGTGGGCCCTGGCCGGGCAGGTCGATTCCCTCGCCATCGCCGATGACGGAAAGCATCGCATCGTGGCCCCCCTACCCGTGACGATCACCAACGGCCGGGCCAGCATCGAGGGCCGAAAGGGCCTGACCTACCAGATCGTGATCGACGGCCGACGGATCGTCACCGTCAAGTCACGGGGAATCGACGAACTGGACCTTGCCCCTCCGGCCAAGTGACCGGGCCACCCCGCAGACGCGGCGCTCAAAGGGAGCGCACTTCACTGCAACACCATACCCGTCGGAGTCGCTCCGAGGAGGCCCCCAGCCTCGCACTATTCCTTCTTCCCGGTCTTCTGACGTGGCTTGGGCCTGGCCGCCTTCTGG
>JAUWQU010000735.1 GCA_030610965.1 Phycisphaerae bacterium | reverse complement strand
CCGCCGATCGTAGCGTCGGGCAGTTCTACGGCGGCGGCCGCCCGCGCCACAGGGCGGCCGAGTCCGATGGGCGGGACTTCTGTCAGGTCGCAGCCGTCCAACGGCGCAAGCCCCGACGGCCGACGCGCCGGACGGCCGATCGGCCACGGCCTGACGCCCCAGGCGGTCGGCATGCGAGAGGGCCTTACCGCGGCGATGGGATCCTACCTGTCGCTGGACACGTCCAAGGTCACCGGCGGCGCGTCGACAATGTGGGACATGGACGCCGATTGGATTTCCTTCCCCGTGCTCCGCGGCCTGGTGGAGGCCTTCCGCCGAAAGGGCGGGATGATCTTCCAGGGCAACATGACCAGCGTGGACGAACTGGTCCGAGCCTTCGAGAGCCCCGAGGACTACCCGAACCTGATCGTTCGCGTTGGGGGCTTCTCGGCGAGGTTCGTCTCGCTCAACCGCGCGGTACAGCAAGAGATCATCCAGCGACACCGCCACACGGGGTAGACGCCCCCCGCGCGTCCGACTATCGAGGGGTGAATCTTACCCCTTGTGCTTGGTTCGGGCGATGATGTGGTCTTGCAGTTCCCTGTCGATCAGCCTGAACATCTGGGAGAAGCCTGCAACGCGGACGGCGATGTTGCCGTAGCGTTCGGGATCCTCCTGGGCCAGGCGCAGGCGATCGGCGGTCGTGACGTTCCACTGAAGTTGCCCGACGCCCATCGCGATGGCCGAACGGATCAGTTCGGCAAGGCGCTTGACGCCCTCGGGCCCCTCGATGACCTTCTCGTCCAGTTCGACGATGGCGGCCGAGGCCGCGGCGGCGCGGTTGTGCGGCATTCGGGCCAGCGAGTTCAGCATGGCCGTAACGCCGTTTACATCGCGGCCCTCGGCATCCTGGCCGCCCAGTACGATGGCCTGCACGTCGTAGTCTTGGTACAGCTTGCAGGCCAGTTCAGCCATGATCTCGACCGCCTCGTCGCGCCCGAGCCGGCCGGCGGCGACGTCGGCCTGGTAGTAGCGATAGAGGATCTGGTCCAGCCGGCCCAGGCTGTTGGCGTTGATGCCGTCCTCGCCACAGGTCAGCACGTGGCCGACCCACAACGCCTGGACCGCTTCGAAGCACGTCCGGGCGCCCCGGGCCGGCACGCGATGGCAGGTTTCGGCCATGAGCGTCAATCTGGCGCGGTCGGCGGGGTCGGTGGCCTTCCCTGCCATCTGCCGGGCTCGTTCGGCGTATCGCCGCCCCAACGCGACGCCGGCTTCGCACACGTGCAGCGCCGCCCGCCGGAAATTCTCCTTCCGCACGGTGTCGGCCGCGGCAATGTCGGCCTGATCCAGCAATCGTCGGACCTCCTCGCCGATGCCGGCGAAGCCCACTCGCAACAACTTGGCGTAGTCGCGAATGGAATGGTTTTCGGTCCACCCTCCGGCAATGAACACGTGGGTGGGTTCCTCGCCCAGCCAAGGCCCCCGGCCCAAGCCGCAGTCTGGATCGGCGTCGCCCAGGCTGCACCACTGCCGCATGTCGGCGGCCGCACTTGACGCGCCGCGCCACTGCTGGACCTGCCGGCACAGTTTGGGAATCTCGTCTACCGTGATACCCAACTCGGTCAGGTCCGCAACGGTTTGGGGCTCGGCCGGATCAAGCTTGGCCCATCTCCCCACGGCCCGAGGCAGATGATTCCCGGCCAGGCGCCAGAGGGGGCCAATCTCGATGCGGGCCAGTTGGACCTGCTCCAGCAGAAATGCCGCCCGGACTTGCACGCGCGAGCGTTCCGGCCGCATCGCCCGCCACAGCGCCGCGCTGAGCACATGAGGGTTCTGCGCCGGGCCGACGCTGCCATGTAGCTCCATCGCCTCGGCTTTGAGCTTCTCGATCCGACTGCGGACGCCAGAGGCTTCAGCCATCGTTTTGCCCGGGTTCTTCGCCATGTGTTGACCGCTCAGCGTCGCGCTGTCTCCGAGGTCGCCGCGGCGCCCGCGACTGCCTTGGGTTTCTTCGACGGTTCCATAATTCTACCACGGTCATGGGGCACGGAACGAGGAACCCTCGGAATTGTGACCGGATCGAGGGAGGGGGGCGGTATAGTGCATGGCGAGTCGCTGGGCGCGGACGACGCGACCGGCTCGATCATGCCTAAGACGGTCCGGAAGATGCCCGTCCCGGACCGGATGGGCCGGCACTGAGGGCCTGGCCTGGCGACGTATCAATCATCTCGCGGCAGTCTTGAAGGAAGTGACATGAGCGAAACATTGGCTATCGCCGGCGGCGAACGGGCGGTTCCTGAAGGCGCCGTCAAGCCCTGGCCACCCATCGAAGAGATCGATCGGAAGATGGTCCTGGCCTCGCTGGAGAGCAACCAGCACACGGTCGGCCTCAATTACGCGGAGTTGGACAAGGAGTTCGCGGCCTGGGCGGGTGTCGAGCACTCCCTGTTCTGCAATTCCGGCACGGCCGCCCTGCACATGGCGCTGGTCGCCTGCGAGTGTGGCTGCGGGGACGAGGTAATCGTCCCGGCTTACACCTGGCCTTCCTCGGCCACCTGCTGCCTGCACCACAACGTGATCCCCGTCTTCGTGGACATCGAATGGGGCACGATGAACGTGGACCCCGACCTGATCGAGGCGGCCATCACTCCCCGGACCAAGGCGATCATCGCCGTCCATCTCCACGGCCTGTCGGCGGACATGGGCAGGATCATGGCCATCGCCCGCAAGCACGGCCTGGCGGTGATCGAGGACTGCTGCCAGGCGCACGGCACGACGTTCGGGGGCCGGCGGGTCGGCACGTTCGGCGACGTGGCCGCCTATAGCTGCAACCAGAACAAGTGCTTCTGCA
>JAUWQU010000323.1 GCA_030610965.1 Phycisphaerae bacterium | reverse complement strand
CCACATCTTGCTCGTGCCGAAGCTCGCGCCGGGGTTCAGCATGACCACGGGCCTGGCGCGGTCGACGCCGCAGGTCGCCAGGAGCGCGTCGGCGGCGACTTCCTGCTCCGGCTCGATGGGCAGGGAAAGCTCGCGGGAAATGCAGTGCGCCCCGAGCATCTCGGCAAGGGCGATGTAGTAGTCCACGGCCGAGATGGGCTTGTAGCGGCCATCCGGCAGGCGTGGCGGGTGAAGCTTGTCTGTCAGCAGCCAGCCGCGTCCGTCGCGGACGTAGCCGGCCACACGATCGGCCCCGGCCAGCCAGGCGATCAAGGCCGAACGAAAGCTGTTCGGCAGCAGCACGGCCTGGTCGATACCGATTCGTTTCAGTTGCCTCGCGGCGGCCCAGACGCCTGGCGGCAGCGTCACCATGTCGTCGACCTCGGCCACCGGTCCGAGCGTCGCCAGGGCCAGTGGGTTGCCCACGTGGACAATCCGCCTTCCCGAGTAATGCCGCGCGAGCGCACTGATCGCCGGCGTGGCCATCACCACGTCGCCAACCCAGTTGGGAAGGAGAATCGCTATGCTCCCGCCAGTTGCCATTGGCCCCATTCTAGCGGAATCGCGACGCTGTTTGTAGTGCGCCCGCAAGGGGATATCAGAATCGCTCCGCGCCACACCCAAACGCCGGCAGCCCCGGTGCCCTGTTACACGTCACCTGATGGGCCTCGCAGCGCCGTTACGGACCGATGCCCTTGTCCGCCAGCTCAGACCAACTGGCACGGCGGATGACGTCCTTGGCGGCCACGCGGGCGTTGCCGATGACCACCACTCGCACTCCCGATTCGGCGAAGGCCTTGGCCGCCAGGGAATCCTCGCAAATGCCCATCGTCAGCCCCGGCAGCATTCTCCGCAGGTCCGGCAACTGGCTGACAAGGCGGTTCTCGACGATCACTCGCGGCATGTTGTACTTGCCCTTCCGCACGATGTGCCAGTACTGCCGCTGCCATTCGAGGATGGGGCCGTCCGGATAGCCCGCGCCGACAAGCCGCTTGTGGAGTTTCGCGTGCCCGGACGCCCGGCGACGGGTGAGGTACAGGATGTTCGCACCCTTGGCCGCACGGTCCAGGGCCAGCGACGACTGCCTGCTGAAACCCAGCGACAAGCCCGGCAGGCAGTCGAGGTCCACAGCCACGGCCGGGGTGTTGGCGTCCCACACGTACGCCTGCGCCGTGGCGGCTACCTCGTCGCCCCAGCGGTCCGAATGGGCGACCTTCAACTCGTATCGGCCGGGCCTGGCCGGCACGGACAGCGTCGTGCCGGCATAGCCAAGCTCGTCGGTGTAAGCCCCGCGTTGGAGCTTGTCGGCCACCTGAAGTCCGATCAGCGCCTGTTTGACCGGCGGGGCCATCACCAAGAAGTCGTTCCGCTGAAGCCGCATGACCGCTACGCCCTCTCCCCCCGCCGGCGCGATCATGTCCGGCACGGTAAGGATATAGTCGCCCATGGAGCTCCCGCAGCCGCCTGAGGTCAGCAGCCCGCCCAGCACGCACAATGCCAAGACGAATCGAATCATCGGTTTCTCCGAACGCTGTGTGAAAAAGAGATCCTAGGCGTAGGCCAAAGATCATAGGGCGCGCGTCGCGCACGAGACCAAGACCTGCGGCCACCCGGCATTAGGCACACCCGGAGCCCATTTGTCAAATCCCCCTACGTCAGCAACTGGACGTGCCGGCCCAAATACTCCAGCCCGGGGCAAGCGCCACCTCAACCGAATCGACGGGCTCACCTGTAAACAGGACACCGAGCAAGAACCTTCTCTTGGCTGGTCACGCTGTTGCGACTAGACCCTCTCCTGCTGCCAGCCGTTAGTTCGAGCTCCAACGCTCTTTCCCGCAATTTATTCCCAAAGCTCTGTAGAAGGCGGGGCAGACATGAACTCTTGTCTCAGCGTTCAACTCGGCCATCACACTGGTGCGATGTCCAAGAAACGACCATGTGACTCCTTCGTACGCTGCGAGCTTCAACCCGACCAGCCCGACCTTGTGAAATACCCGGAATACCTTCCTGACGCCATCTTCCGCCGGCATTTTGCCTGACACACATGCCCTGGCAGTATCCCACAGTTCCCCCGCCGGTAGTTCTTCCATGGCGAGTCCCAGGAGGCAGTCATCGACCCACTTTTGCCATGGCCTCTCTCCCAGGGAGAAGGCAGGCTCCTGTCCCTGAAGAAAAGCCAATGCAACTGGGAGCAGATTAGGAAATTCGGCAGACCATTCGTCTCCGAGTGACCGAAGTCTGCCCCTTGAGTACGTGGCTTCCGCGGCAACAACTCTCTTGACATTGAGACGCGATTGGTTTGTTCCTTCATCCAGGCAACTGTTAAAGAACATAATAACGTCCCGTGGACGATAGAGTGTTCTGTCAATGAGAAAGTCGGTGATATCAGTCTTGCGTATCTTGGCAGGAAGAAGGTCCCTGTGGCCTAGCTCCTTGTTGGTGTATCGGTGTTTGACGAGAGCATTGACGCGTTTGTTGAGGACCTCCGTTAACTCTCTCCGCTCCCACTGGAGAGTGAGCATCAATGATTCATACTTCTCTTCTTGAAAACCGGCATCACGCGTATTGCGAAAGACCCGATCAAGGAGATCTCTTCGCAGTGACACCACGATTTTGACATTCCGCACTTTCAGAAAATCTCGCACTGCCTCGATGAGAGCTCTGATGATCTTGTAACGCAATTTATCATCCACCCACGACTCATCAAGCTTGTCGATGATGAGATAGTAGGAATCCTGGGGGTCGTCGAATACATCTTCTGCTAGGATTCTAATGACATCCCCAAGTTTCTTGATTTGCAGTCCATTCACTACCTGCTGACCCCTCTTTATGATTTCTGCTTTCTGCGTGTCCGCCAGTTGGGCACGCACTCCGCCAGCCAAGATGGACAACGAAGCGTCGGCGTGTATGCCTCTCTCGAACGTAGTAATGATCTCCTTTACTCTATACTCCGTGTCTTGCCAGATGGTTTCACCCCATTTCCGCAGGTATGCAAGAGCCTGCGCCTTCTTAGGATCTGCGCTGGCAAACCGACTCACTACGGAGTCCCACCACTTTTTCTGCTGAGTAGTGGGCGTTCCCTCGGGATACTTGGCCTTGATCAATTCGACTGCGAACACATGCCGCCAAAGTAACTGATAGAAAAGGTCCAGTTTGACTCCGTTCTCTTCGAAGAACCGGAGAAGAGCATGGTCGGATAGATACTGAAGTGACAGAGATACCGGTTCGATCCATATCGCGTGACTCTCTGATTCTTTCAGCGTTCTGAGCAAAGCCGTCTTGCCGGCGCCAGTCCTGCCGACGACGATGCGCCGATTGTCATTCGTGTCTTGAAGGACATCCATATCCCCGGTGTTTACAAAACAGGTATCCAGAAGGCGGTCGTGCTCAGCATCTGCATCCCCAATAGTATCGTGCTTCCGAATTTTGAACTCCGATACCGATGCCGACATATCGTATCCCCTTTCTCTTACAAACATTAAGAAACAACCCTTGGGCGAGATGATCTTATTGCTTTATACAGCGTCGGATAATCCGGTGCAAGAGTTCGCTTTGTCTTTCTGCCCTTGCTTGCAGAGCGAAGCAAGCGCGCTGATGGCCACGTCGCGAACGCGCACCCGGCCCCGCGCGATTGCCGCGCACAGGACCCGGCGATGAGTTCTGCTTGTCACTGCCTCACTTCGCCTTCTCGCCTTGCAGGTCGATCATGGCTTCGGCGAAGGCTTTGCCGATCTGGCAGAGGGTCTTGGGGCTGCCGAGGTAGTGGTAGCCCGCGTTGGACCGCCCGGCCACGATGCACTTGGCTCGCCATTGCTCCATGTACTTGCTCTTCTCCTGGCGAGAGGCCTGCTTGCCCGGGGGGCTCCAATCCTTGTCCAGGGCCGCGGCCTGCTTATCCCAGTACAGGCCGGTTTTGACGACCGCGACGTTGCCCTTGAACTCCGCCATCTTTCCGGTGGCGGCCTGGGCGTCGCGGAAGGCCTGGTTCTTCGGGTTGACGTCCTCCATCCCGCCGACGCCCATCTCGCCGATCACCACCGGCATCTTCGCCACGCCGAGGTTCTTGCGGACGTCGCGGATAAACGCGGCCATGTTGGCCGTGTACGCGGCGGTGAACTCGGCGTTGATCATGTCGTTCCAGCCCTGGAACCACACCAGCCCGCAGATCTCCGGCGCCTTGTCGGCCAGGGCGGGAAAGCGGGTCTTCAACTCGGCCAGTGTCGTCTTGACCTCGCCGATCATCGCCCGATAGCTCGCCCCGTACTTGGCCTTGACCTCGTCCATCGTCGCGTCGGGGTTCTTCTTGCGGGCCCGTTCGAGGTCCGTCTTGAGCTTAGCCTCGTCGGGCAGGCCGATGCTGGGCGGCAGGAAGTCCCGGCCGAGGCTCCGGCCGCCCCATGCGGCCTTGATAATCAACACCGGCTCGTCGTACTTGTCGCCGACGCTAAATCCGAAGCCCAGCTCCGGGCCGATTTCCGGATTCCTGGCCGACCCGCCGTAGCCCACCGTCAGCTTGCCGCGACGGTCGAGGTAGTTTATCAGCACGTCGTCCCGCTCGGCCCAACTGTCGCCCTTGCGGCAGAACGCGAACATGTCCTTGTTCTTGGACTTGGTGGCCTGGTATTCCAGGCACGCCACGGTGGCATGGCCCTGCATGTTGGACTGGCCGACCAGGATGAACACCTTCACCTTGCCCGCCGCCGATGCGTCCTGGGCAACCACGCCGAGCAACGCACCGATACAAAGCGCCGCGATAAGACTTTTCAAACTGTGTTTCACGTCACACCTCGTTATGTCAGACTTCGAGAGCCTGTTTCACACCGCATGGCGCACACACACCTCACGGCCGGCGGCAATGATAGCACCCCCGCGTCGCGCCGTGCAAGGACGAAGAGCGCCACCGAAAGGCCCGTGGCTGGAAGATTTGTGATGTCCAGGCGAACAACGATGACGGCGACAGCGATGTCGGAGGTTACTCTGGCGGCGGGCCGCCCACCTGCCGCAGACAATAGAGGCCGGTCATTGCGAAGCCGTTGGTCCGGACGCGGTCGCGCCATCCCCCGCCAGGCCGATCTCGCCGGCAACGGTTTGCATGCCCGCTATCACTTCGGTGATGAGGTCGGCCAGTTCCATGCCCAGCATGGCCGCGCCTTTTTCGATGACGCCGCGGTCGACGCCGGCAGCGAAGCGGGCGTTCTTCCACTTCTTCTTCACCGACTTGGCCTTCACGTCCATCACGGACTTCGACGGCCTGACCAGCGCCGTCGCCGCCACCAGCCCGGTTAGCTCGTCGATGGCGTAGAGGGTCTTTTCCATGTCACTGACGGGCTCGACGTCCGAGCAAATCCCCCAGCCGTGAGATACGACCGCGCGGATGTACGCCTCGGGCCAGCCGCGCTCGGTGAGTATCTCGCGAGCCTTGCTGCA
>JAUWQU010000745.1 GCA_030610965.1 Phycisphaerae bacterium | reverse complement strand
CCGCCGCCACCGCCGCCGCCCGTCTTGGGGCGAGCTTCGTTGACGTTGAGGACTCGGCCGTCAACCTCTTGGCCGTTAACCGCGGCGATTGCCGCCTGGGCCTCGCTCTGGTTGGGCATGGTCACGAAGGCGAAGCCTCTCGGCCGGCCACTGTCGCGGTCGGTGGGGACATGGACCTCTTCCACTTCACCGTGCTCGGCAAAAGTGTTGCGGAGGGTGTCTTCCATCGTGTTGTAACTCAGGTTTCCGACGTAGATCTTCATCAGTCAAGCAATCCTAACAGGCGCGACCCCACATGCCCCATGGCACAGACGCGGGCGTCACGATCCAATCTGACAGGCCGGCTCCAGGCGCCGACCAACGACAGAATCATACACGACAGGGCCGCAAAAGAAACGAAATTATTTATCGCCGACGGATTTTTGTTGCTATGAACTATGGCGTATGAACGAAGGCCCTGTCGCCAGAGCGGAGGACACCGGGCATGTCTGAGAAGCCAAAGGATAAGCCGGCCTACGTTCGGCCGACCTGGGACGACTACTTCATGGAAGTCGCCGACGCGATAGCCAAGCGGGCCACGTGCAGCCGCGGGCGCAGCGGATGCGTGATCGCCCGTGGCCGGCAGGTACTGGTCACCGGGTACGTCGGCTCCCCGCCGGGCTTTCCGCACTGCGACGACGTCGGGCACGAGTTGAAGAAGGTAATTCACGAGGACGGCTCGGTCACGCAGCACTGCGTGCGGACGATCCACGCCGAGCAGAACGCCATCTGCCAGGCAGCCAAGTTGGGCATGGCCCTGGCCCGCGCGACGCTCTACTGCCGCATGACGCCTTGCAGGGCCTGCGCGATGCTGATAATCGCGTGCGGCATCGTCCGGGTGGTCTGCGAGCGGAAATACCACGCCGGCGGCGACAGCGAGGCCCTGTTCGCAAGGGCAGGCATCGAGGTGGTCTTCAAGCACGACGAGGTCTTGCCCTACGGCGAGCAGTAGGCGTCCGGCCTCGCCGAAGGCTACGTAGCGGCGGGCAGGCGGGCGGCGTCAGCAGCCGGCGACGGATCGCGCTGAAGGCGGTAGACCCACAGCACCGCGGCGCCGCTGGCAAGGACGTTGGCGATGGCGATGGCCGCGAAGATGCCCTCCGGCCCAAGCAGCCAGGCCCCTCCCGCCGCCAGGGGAAGGTAAAGCCCGAGCAGGCGAATGGCGCTGAGCGCCGTGGCCTGTAACGGGCGGTTTATTGCGGTCATGCCGGAGCAGGCGAGAATGGCCACGCCCATAGGCCCGTAGCCCAGCGGGACTATCCGCAGAAAGGCCGACAGCTCGGAAATCACCTCGCCGTCGTCGCTGAACAGCTCCGCCAGTGGCCGGGCCGCGAGGAACAGCCCAGCCGCGACGGCTGCGCCCCAAAACAGCGCGAAACCCATCGCCAGATGCTGGGCCCTGCGGACCCGCGCCAGCCGTCCGGCCCCCCAGTTCTGCCCGATCAGCGGGATCAGCACGCCGGCAAGGGCGACGATCGCCATCATCGCGAAGGTCTCCACCCGGCTGCCGGCCCCGATGGCGGCCACGGTCTGGTTGCCGAATATCGCGCCGATACGCGTGATCGCCCCCATCGCCAACGGCATAAAGATGATAGTCCCTGCCGCGGGGACGGCGACCGAGAGGATCTCCCGCCACGACTGCCAGAGCTGTCGTGGGCTGGGGCGCTCGAACGTCAGCAGCCGTTTGCGGAAATGCAGCACCGCCAGCGAGCCGGCCATCGCCGACGCCCGGGCGATGACCGTCGCGGCGGCCGCGCCGGCGATGCCCATTGCCGGCGCCCCGCCCAGCCCGAAGATCAGCACCGGGTCCAGCACGATGTTCAGCACGTTGGCCAGCACCATGATCGCGCTTGGCCAGAGCGTGTCGCCGGTGGCGCGGATGGCGTGGTTGCCGACCATCGGCACGACCAGGAAGACCACGCCCGCGTACCAGATGGTCATGTACTGGTCGATGAGGTCCAGAATGTGTCCGCGTGCGCCAAGCAGCGAAAACAGCGGGCGGATCGTCAGCAGGCCCGTCGCGGCGAAGAAAGTTACGATCACCAGCGCCAGCACAATCGCGTGGGTGGCAAGCTGCTGGACGCGGTGCCCGCTGCCCCGGCCTATCGCTCGCGAAAGCACGCTCGACGTGCCTATCCCCAGACCGACAGTCAGGCTGCCCAGGAGCATGACCACCGGGAATATGAACCCCATGGCCGCCAACTCGTCGGTGCCCAACTGCGCGACGAAGTACGTGTCTGTCAGGTTGAAGGCCACCACCGCGAAATGCCCGATGAGCATCGGCCAGGTAAGGCGCAGCAGCACCCGGCCGACCGAGCCCTTGGTCAGGTCTTCGGTTTGCGGATGGCGGTCGTCCGGCTCGAAGATGCTCACGGCAGACATTATACAGAACCCATCGTCAAAAGCCCTGAAACCAGCGGTTCTTTGCGGTGCGGCGCGTGTTGAATACTCCGGGCCGATTGTGTTGGGCCTTGGCCGCGAGCATAGGATAGTGTTTAAGAGGTGCCCGACGATGCCCGAGGTGCGGGCGATGTCGGCCACAAAGAACGGCTCTTAATTTGGAGACAGCGATATGAACGACAAGACATGGCGGTTGTTTGGTGTAGGCGTTGTGATCTGCTTGGCGGCGGGTTTGGCGGCGGGCGCCGACGCCCCGCCGGCCGGTCAGCCGGACGACGACGGGTTCGTGAGCATCTTCAACGGCAAGGACATGACGGGCTGGGATGGCGACCCGAACCTCTGGTCGGCGTTCG
>JAUWQU010000805.1 GCA_030610965.1 Phycisphaerae bacterium | reverse complement strand
CCGCCGCCGAACGTGACGGCGGCGCTGCACCTCGGCCACGCGCTGCACAACCCCCTCCAGGACGTACTGGTCCGCTTTCGCCGCATGCCGCAGTACAACACGCTCTGGATGCCCGGCACGGACCATGCCGGCATAGCCACGCAGACCGTCGTGGAAAAACGCATCCTCTCGGCCGAAAACAAGCGGCGCACCGACTTTCCCCGCGACGCATTCGTCGCCCGCGTCCAGGCATGGAAGGACGAGTACGAAAGCAGTATCACAAACCAACTCAAGAAGATGGGCTGCTCGTGCGACTGGGACCGCCAGCGGTTCACCATGGACGCCGTCTGCGCAAAGGCCGTGCGGTCGCTGTTCTTCAAGCTCTTCTCCGACGGTCTGATCTACCGAGGCAAGCGCCTGGTGAACTGGGACCCCGCAACGCAGACCGTGCTCGCTGACGACGAGGTCGAGCACGTGGACGTCGATGGCCACTTCTATTATCTGCGATACCCGCTGGTCGAACCGGCGGAGTTCGACGGCGATACCATAACACACATCACCGTCGCCACGACTCGGCCGGAGACGATGCTTGGCGACACGGCCGTGGCGATGAATCCGCGCGACCCGCGAGCCGCCGCGCTGGTGGGCAGGAAGGTCCGGCTGCCGATCGTCGGGCGGGAGATCCCCATCATCGCCGACGAGCACGTCGTGCTGCCGAACCCCGACAGCGACGACGAGAAGGCGAAGTTTTCGACGGGCTTCCTGAAGGTCACGCCCGCGCATGACCCGGACGACTACGCCATAGGCGAGCGGCATCTCGACGAGATCGCGTACGCCTTGAATGAGAACTACGCTTCCGTCGGCGAGAAGGCGAAGCGACAGCTTGTCTTTGTCAACGTCATGGCCCCGGACGGCACGATCAGCGACAAGCACGGCTGGAACGATGCCAAGACCCCCGAGGCCCAGAACCTGCTTGGCATGGACCGTTTCGAGGCCCGCGGGGCGATCGTCGAGTTCTTCCGCGCCGAAGGCCTGCTGGAAGAGGTCCGCCCCTACCGCCACCCTGTCGGCCACAGCTATCGCAGCCACGTGCCTATCGAGCCGTACATGTCCGACCAGTGGTACGTGGCGGTGAAGAAGGGGATTGCGGATTGCGGATTGCGGATTGCGGATTGGGTCGCGGAGCGCCCGGACTTTGTCGAGGAGCGGGACGGCATTCAGTACCTTGCCAACTCCGACGTGCCGGTCAATTCGCTGGCGGGGCTCGCGCTTGCGCCGGTGCTGGACGGTCGGCTGCACTTTTCGCCGGAGCGATACGCCGTGACCTACCGCACCTGGCTGGAGAACCTCCGCGACTGGCCCATCAGCCGGCAACTTTGGTGGGGACATCAGATACCAGTATGGGAAGTTCACATCACTACGGCATGGCTAAGTGACGATAACTCACCAACCCTTGAATCGTGGGTCGATAACACCGTCTCATGTCTTGAGAAGCTGTTCGCTGCAGCTGATCTACGTGACCATATCGAGATCAAACGACGAGAGGACCCCTTCTCATTCTATGTTTGTTCGGCATCTAAACAAGCTGATGAAGTTCTGTCCGCATTACAGAGGTTCCTGGTAGCGGCACCATCGGAACCGCATGAATCTGCGTCCATTGATAGCTGGCCCGATTGGGATATCGGCGGCCAAGAAGGCGAGTCGGCAGTTCACGAATTGGGCATTCGGGCGGACAGTATTAAGCAGGACCCCGACGTGCTGGACACGTGGTTTTCCTCGGGCCTCTGGCCGTTTTCTACGCTTGGCTGGCCCGAGCAGACGCCGGAGTTGGCCAAGTACTACCCCGGCGACGTGCTTTGCACGGCCCGCGAGATCATCACGCTTTGGGTCTCGCGAATGGTCATGCTCGGGCAGTACTGCTGCGGTGACATTCCGTTCAGCGACGTGTTTATCCACGCGATGATTCAGGACGGCCAGGGGCGGAAGATGTCCAAGAGCCTGGGCAACGGCATCGACCCGCTGGTGGTCATCGACAGCCACGGCGCGGATGCGATGCGGTTCACGTTGGTCTCGATGACCACGCAGACGCAGGACGTCCGCATGCCGCTGAAAGAGATCGAACTGCCCGACGGGCGGAAGGTCAACAGCTCCGAGAAGTTCGACCTCGGCCGGAACTTCTGCAACAAGCTCTGGAATGCCTCGCGGTTCGCGATGATGAACATCGCGGGCGCCCCGGCCTGGCAGACGATCAGCCCGAAAAGCAATCTCGCCGACGCCTGGATCCTCAGCCGGCTGAACTCCACCGTCCGCGACGTCACGGCCGCGATAGAGTCCTATCGTTTCAACGAGCTGGCGGACACGCTCTACCACTTCATGTGGGACGACCTGTGCGACTGGTACCTGGAGATCGCCAAGACGCGAATCGGCAATGGCGCCCAGGAGCCCAAGGCCGTGCTGGCCCCCTGCCTGGACGTGCTGCTGCGGCTGCTGCCCCCGATGACGCCGTTCATCCCCGAGGAAGTATGGCGCCAGCTCAGCAGCGTCGC
>JAUWQU010000627.1 GCA_030610965.1 Phycisphaerae bacterium | reverse complement strand
AGCAGCACGTCGTCTTGTTGGGCCAGCATCGCCACTCCGACCGCCCGCGTCCAGTCCGGGTGCTCGGCCAGCATCTGGAGCACCTCCCGGTAGTGTGCGATGGCCTTTACCGACGGCTCCCACGGCTGGGCCTCGATGGCCTGCTCGCCGGCCTCGGGGTTGGCTTGCAGCCACTGCCAGGCCCAGACGACCTCCCCGGGGTACGTCGATGCCGGCAGGATCTCGGCCAGCAGCGCGTCCGGGTACAGCGCGATCGGGGCCAGCAGTTCGTCGAGCTGCTCATCCGACAGCAGCGGCTGCGCTTGGGCAGGCGAGGCTGCGACGATCGGCTCCGGGTAGGTATCGTTCGTTTCGTAGGCGTACGCCCTGGTCCGGCGCGAGCAGCCGCCCAGTGTGGCGGCGGCCGCCACCATCACCGCCAGGGCTGCGTTGCGAAGTATTCTTGAAGTTGCCATGTTTGTTCCCTTTCCCAATGGGCCGTCAGTCGCTCTGCTTGAGTAAGGTTGTTATGCCATGTGAACAGACACGCCTCGGCGAGGCTGGTTAGCGATTTATGCCGGCGAGAAAGGCCCCGGCCTTTTCATACCTTGGGCGTGTTCATAGAATGTTATCATCATTAAGGATCAGAGATGCGGCCCCCAAGGGGGCATTTAGGAGAAGGACGGATGGCTTATCGCAGGAAGGCGTGTTGGCTGGCGCTGGTGTTGGCGGCGCTGTTGGGCAGCCATGCCGCCGCGGCTGAGGGGCTTGTCCCGAGCCGCGCCGAGGGGCTTGTGAAGGACTCGCCCGCGCTGAAGAACCCGCTGATCGACTTCGACAAGCTGGTCTTTATCCGCCGCTTCACGTACAGCTCCAACCATTACTACACCGAGTACGTCAACGCCCGGTGGACGCCCGGCGGCGGGCTTTGCGTGCTGGACCTCAAGACCGGCAAGGTCCGCGACCTTGCCCCGCAGCTCAAGGACGGCGTGTTCATGCGGTTCGACGTGTCCTTCGACGCCAAGAAGGTGATCTTCGATTGGAAGTGCGACGCACAGGAAGGCTACCGGATTTACGAGGTCAACGTCGATGGCACGGGCCTGCGGCAGCTCACCTTCCCGCCGGCCGACGAGAAGGAGATCCAGAAGAGCTATCGCGCTCGGCCGCATTACCACCACGGCACCGACGACATGCACCCGTGCTACCTGCCCGACGGAGGGATCGCGTTTATCTCCACGCGATGTCAGTATGGCATCCTCTGCGATTCGCCGGACGACTTCACCACGACGGTTATCTACCGTATGGACGGTGACGGCAAGAACATGCAGAAGCTCACGAACAGCTCCGTCAGCGAGGCCTGCCCGGTCGTCCTGCCGGATGGGCGGATCATGTACACCCGGTGGGAATACCTGGACAAGGGGGCAGTCAGCGTCAAGTGCCTCTGGGCGATGAACCCCGACGGCAGCAACTCGTCGGAGATATACGCCAACGACATCTCCCTGCCGCCGACGTTCATCTACGCCAGGCCGATCCCCGGCGCGGTCAACAAGTTCGTCACAATGGGCACGCCGCACTGCCCGCAGAACGGCGTCGGCACGGTCATCCGCCTGGACATGAACCGCAACATCCGCACGCGAGACCCGATGACCTACATGACGCCCTACGTGGACATCAAGGGCGAGGGCGGCTTCGCGTTCATGGACGCCGAAGGCAAGTGGCGCCGCGACGGCGGCGGGCGGGGCCCGCTGTTCCGCGACCCGTACCCGCTTTCGGACAAGTATTTCCTCGTCGCCCACAAGCCGGCCGGGCCGGGATGGACGGATCCCAAGGCCTACGGCCTGTACCTGCTCGACGAGACGGGCAAGGTCGATCTCATCTACCAGGACCCTGAGATGTCCTCTTGGGAGCCGTTTCCGCTTCGGCCCAGGCCCGCGGGGCCGATTATCCAGTCGGCGCGTGATGAGAAACTGGCCGCCCGCAACCTCGCCCGTTGTGTCGTGGCCGACGTGTACCACGGGCTCGCCGATACGCCGCGTGGCACGATTAAGTACATCCGCGTGTTCGAGCAGGTTCCCCGGCCATGGGCGTCGCGGCGCCGCTGGGGCGGCGACGGCTACGACCAGCAGCACGTCTGCATCACCAAGGACACGCACCTCGGCCTGAAGGTCCAGCACGGAATCGTGCCCGTCGAGTCCGACGGCTCGGCCCACTTCCTGGTCCCGGCCAATGGCAACGTCGCATTCCAGGTGCTCGACGAGAACTACATGGCCGTGCAGACCGAGCGAACGTACGTCAACTACATGCCCGGGGAGACGCGGTCGTGCGTGGGCTGTCACGAGACGCCGGAGAGCCTCTCGTCAGTGGCGCCCGGCGGCAATCTGCTGGCGCTTCAGCGGCCTCCGTCGATGCCGGGCCCGCAGATCGGCGAGAAGGCCGGGCCGCGCCCGCTGCACTACATCACCGACGTCCAGCCGGTCTTCGACAAGCACTGCGCGAAGTGCCACAGCGGCAAGGAACCCAAGGGCAAACTGGACCTCAGCGGCGAGTTGACGGACCTCTGGTGCAAGTCGTACGTCAGCCTGATTCCAGAGCGGCGGCGCAACCCGCGCGGCGATCGCGGCCTGCTCGGGCCGGTCATCGGCGAGAACCATCCCAAGACCGGCAACGTGCATTACCTGCCGGCCAGGTCGCTCGGCTCGCACGCCAGCGTGCTGGTGGCGATGCTCGCCAAGGGCAAGGTGAAACTCGCGGACCCAACGGCAGCCGAGAGGGCAGCCAGGCTTGCCGAGAAGCACAAGGCAATCGACCTCAAGCCCGAGGAGCTTCTGAGGATAACCAACTGGGTGGACACCAACGGCCAGTACTACGGCTCATGGTGGGGCCGGCGCAACCTCCGGTACAAGGACCACCCCAACTTCCGCCCCGTGCCGACCTTCGCCGACGCCATCCGCATGACCTCGCCGATACCCGAGGACAAGCGGTAGGTGGCGAAATGAAGATCGAAAAGCTGGATGGAGATTACATGGGTTCTCGGATTGCGTGGGTCAGAGCAAGTTCATGCTTGTCTTTTATCCATGTAGTCGCCCTCTCGCTGTTGCTTATTACTCAATCTGACCGCTTTTTCAGGCCCGAGGGGCCGACAGTATTTAGCCGGGGGCGTAAGCCCCCGGAATCAATGATCTTATAAGAAGAGCCCTATCAGGGGCGACAGAGGGCTATCCACCTGGGGCTTACGCCCTCGGCTTGATTCTGCTACCCCTGGGGCTTTCCAAACCGGTCGGCTTAAGTTATTATCCGTGTTCCCGCTTGCTGAGGCGAGCAGGCCTTTCTTGATAGAAAACGGTGAAAACATG
>JAUWQU010000538.1 GCA_030610965.1 Phycisphaerae bacterium | reverse complement strand
GACAAGGAATTCGACTGGGCCAAGCGCCTCTGCGAGAGCATGACCGACGCCGAGCGAGGCCGGAACGAACTGCTGGGATACTACCACTGGCGGCGTGACGCGAAGAACGGCATCCCGCTGGCCGATTCGCTGCTCAAGAGCGACAAATACGCCACGGCTGCGATGTGGAAGAAGGGCGAACTGCTCGAGTGGTCCAAGAAGTACGCCGAGGCGATCAGCGTCTACCGGCAGGCAAGCGACGAGCCGTCCAACTTCTGGCGTATCGCCGGGTGCCACGAGAAGATGGGCAAGATCGACCTGGCGATCAAGCAGCTTCGGGAGATCGAGTCGTTCTTCAAGGACCACCAGGCGTCAGCGGCCCTTCGCGTCGCGCAGGTTTATAGCCGAGCCAAGCTCAAGGACCAGTGCGTAGCGGCGTTTCGTCGCGTGCTGGTGAAATATCCGGAATCGCCGGAGTCGTCGACAGCTCATGACGAGTTGGAACGCATGGGCATCACCCGCATTCGCGGCGGCGTCGGCGAGGGGAAACCAGACTAACAAAGCAAGGAACGAGCCATGATCCGAGTCAACTATCGTACGCACTTGCCAATCGCAGCCGTCATATTGACGGGCCTGCTGGCAGGCCAATGCTGGGCCCAGGCCAGGAAGGCGGCGAACCGTCCCAGCCGTGAGTCAGCCGTCAACGTATACGCCGCGCGAAGCCTGCTGAAGAAGGCCGAGGAGTTGCTGACTCTCGGCGAGAAGGAACGCGGCTCGCGGATGCTGGAGACGGTTATCCGGCAGTACGCCGACACGCCGGTGCGCTACGAGGCGTACCTGGCGCTGGGCAGGCACTACCTCGGCCAGCACGAGCAGCTCAAGGCCATCACCGTACTTCGGCACCTCCAGGAGCTGAAGAAGGAAGGCCAGGAACTCGCCGGCAAGGACCTGGACATGTACCTCGAGGGCCTGTACCTGACGGGCACGGGTTATTTCCAGATGAAGCAGTACAGTTCGGCCTTTCCGATCCTTCGGAAAATCACGGGCAACTGGCCCAACACCGTCTGGGCGAACCAGGCGTACTACTACGTCGGCATGTGCCACTTCGCCCAGGGCAACTGGAACAAGGCTATCCAGTCGCTTGGCCTTGTGGGCACGTTCGTGGACCCCAACAGCCCGACGGTCAGCTACGTCGAGGCCGGCCGGCGGTTCTACGTGAAGATCGAGGACGGCGACTTGCCGATCCTTCACCAGTTGGGTAAGCAGGCGGTCGTATCGGTCGAGACGGCCGGCGGGGACAAGGAGAAGGTCACCTGCGTGCCGCTGAGCCTGGATTCGGGTGTGTTCCTGGCGTCGATTCCGACGAGGATCGGCAAGGCCAAGCCGGGCGACAGAGTTCTCCAGGTGGTCGGCGGCGACAAGATCACGACGCGCTACGTGGACACCAACTCCAAGGACGGCAAGAAGGACGTCGACAGGTTGCAGTCCGTCGAGGTCGTCTCGACGGCGACGCTTGCCTTCACGATGGGCACGTTCGAGGGCCAGGCCCCGGCCGCTTTCGCTGGCCAGCCGCTATGCGTGCTGCTGACGGACGTGGACCTCGACACGTCCGACGCGGCCGACAAGGTCCGGGTGAAGGTCGTCTCGCGCTACAAGGTGGACGCCGACGACGAGTCCGCCTCCAAGGCCGAGAACCTGACAGCCGACCTCGGCTTCCAGGCCGAGCAGAAGTACAAGGTCCGCGACGAGGTTCTCGTCGAGCTTTCCGAACTCGGAAGCGACCCGGCAGTTCACAGCGGGCGTTTCGGCGCGGCCGTGACGACCCAGGCCTTCGTCCAGAACGGGCCGGTGGTCAAGACCGACCAGTTGCTCTCGTGCTCGGTCGGCGACGAGATCGTCGTAACCTGCGTCGACGAGTTGCACATCGGCGGGCATTCGCAGCGTTTGGTGCGGTCGAGCGTCATGGTAGCCGGCGAGATCACGAGCCGGCTGGACACGAGCGTTAACTTCGTGTCGGACCCGGTGCTGCGTGCCCGGAAGCACCTCGTCGAGGCGACGGCGTTTCTGGAGTTGGCGCGGATATTCGCGTCGATGGGCCTCAGGAAGGGCGCTGCGCTCAAGGCGACCGACGGGCTTCTTCGCGTCGACTCCATCCTCAAGACCGAGAGCCCGATCCCGTCGGAGCTTAAGGAAGAGGCCTTCAAGCTTCGCTGGGACCTGTACCTGACGACGGAGGATTACCGCAACGCGATGGCGACGTGCCGGCTGTTCAACAAGATATATCCGGACAGCCCGTTCGTGGACAAGGCGATGATAGGCATCGCTGACATTCGCATGCGCAACAAGGAATACAAGCTCGCCCGCGAGGTGTACTCGCAGGTCTTGAGGCTGCCCAACTCGATGGCCAAGCCCGAGGCGCAGTTCCGCATCGCCCAGGCCGTCGAGGCCGAGGCGGCGGACAGGGCCGCGGTCAGTGCGGCCAGGCGAGGCAATTTCGACGCCCCCGACGCCACCCTCAGCGAGGCGGCGATCCGGCAGTACAAGCTCTGCGCCGAGCGGTTCCCCGAGAGCCAGTACGCCGGCGAGTCGCTGGGCAAGGTGGTGGACTACTACCTCCAGGGCCGCGACTACAGCCGGGCCGACGACCTGCTGGAGCAGATATTCCAGGACTACCCGGATGGCAACTTCCTCGACTCGATGCTGCTGAAGTGGGTCGACGTCGCCAGCCGGATGGGCAACAACCAGAAGGCGTACGACAAATGCTCGCAGCTTCTGTTCGAGTACCCGTCGAGCCCGCACGCCCCGAAGGCCAAGGAACTCTTGACCACCATCAAGGCCAGCCTGGAAAAGGCCCCGGCGGGCAAGAAGCCCGAGTGAAGTTCGCTAGCCGCAAGCGTCGGATGAATCCACCAACCGCACTATTTGAGATAACCAGAGGATAAAGATGATTAAGTCGCTGCTGACAAGTTGCGTGATAATGGCAACGTGTGTGGCCGGACTGGCCGCGGACAAGGCCGACAAGGCAACCGAGGGGCGGTTCGACGTCCTTCTCAAGAAGATCCAGGCCGACCCCGGAGGCTCGAAGGAAGCCGAGGTCCAGGAGATGCTTAAGCTGGCCAAGAGCCTCGGCAAGCCCCACGCCGCGTCGCTGGTGGTCCGCGGGTACCTCTCGCACCACTTCCAGCCTTCGCCCGGACTTATGCGCGCCACGGCGGAGGCGGCCTACCTGGCCGGGGACTACACCTTCGCGGCGTCCCGACTGAAGAGCTACCTCATGGCGGCAAAGCCGTCGAAGGAATCGGCCGAGTCGGCGGCGCTGCTCTACACGCTGCTTACCGACCAACTCGGGGCCCAGGAGGACGCGTACCAGTTCCTGTCGAAGTACGGCATGAAGTTCCGTTCGTTCCCGGCGGCCAGGCGGTTCGACGGCTGGTTCCTCCAACAGGCGCGGGCGCGCGGCGACGTGGCCGCGGCGGCGCGAATGCTCGCCATGGTGGTCGCGGACAAACTCCCGGCCGCTCAGGAACGGATGTACTACGGGCAGTACCTCGACTGGGTGACGGCCGAGATATCCCGCCCCGGCCCCAAGCATTACGAGGCCCTGTCGGCATGCCAGAAGATTCTGCCGGCCATCCGCTGCGACAAGGTCGCCAAGGCGCAGTTGGCGTTTTTCGTGGCGAACCTCGCCTTTCAGGCCGGCTCGGCCGGCAAGGACGACGCGGCCCTCGCCCACGACCTGACCGCCCCTCTCCGCGCGGCGAAGGCTTACTTCGACGCGGCCCCCACAGCCAAGACGCTCAATGAGATCGTCGAGGTGCTCGCCGGCGGGC
>JAUWQU010000076.1 GCA_030610965.1 Phycisphaerae bacterium | reverse complement strand
CGACAAGTTCACCCGTCTCACCCGCATCCAGGCCGAACGGGGCGAATTGTTTATGTAGATTCCGCAAACACAAAGATGCCGCGAAACCACTGCGACCCTACAATTAGACGGATGACTCACTGAGGGGATACAGGGCAGCGGCCGGGGCGCGACGCTCTGCGACCTGCCCGGCCGCGGAAAGCGAGATGGCCCATGCTACGAAGCGTCAGGGACATAATTGGCTACAGGGTCAAGGCGACGGACGGCCAGATCGGCACGGTAAAGGACTTCTACTTCGATGACGAGGCCTGGACCGTTCGGTACATCGTGCTGGACACCGGGCACTGGCTGCCCGGGCGGCGGGTTCTGATCTCGCCGGAATCGGTGGGCGAGCCGGACTGGCAGCGTGAAATCCTGCCGGTAAATCTGAGCCGTCAGAAGATCGATGAAAGCCCCGACGTCGATCTGGAGAGGCCGGTATCGCGGCAGAAGCAGTCGCAGTTGTCGACGTATTATGACTGGACGCCTTATTGGGGCTACATGGGCCCGGTGATCGGTCGGGGGACGACCAAAGTGGCCGAGGCCGATCCGGCGATGGACCACGAGCCGGACGAGCACCTCCGCAGCGCCCGCGAGGTCTGCCACTATCGCATCCACGCCAGCGACGGCGAGATCGGGCACTTGCAGGACTTCATCGTCCAGACCGAGGGGTGGGTCCTGCGATACCTGGTGGTGGACACCCGGGTCTGGCTGCCGGCGAAGAAGGTCCTTGTCTCGCCGGCGTGGATCGAGCGCGTGGACTGGCCGACAGCCGAGGTGTACGTCGACCTCGAGCGCGAGACGATCAAGAACGGCCCGCGGTTCGACTACCATAGCCCCGTCAACCGCGAGTACGAGGTGCGGATGTTCGACTACTACGGCCGGCCCGTGTATTGGGACTGACCGCCGGCCAAAAAAGGGGACTGGCTCCGGAGCGGCATGCTGTTAGCCGCGCAGGTGCCTGTACCCTTTTTGGGGCCTTTGCAGGTGAGCCCCGGGCTCATGAATAACTGTCCCCTTCATCTTTGCCTGGCGGGGTTACGCACCAGCACGGGTGGCCAGCGGGTGGGCTCGGTCGTAGATTTCCTTGAGGTGCCGGCTGGTCACGTGGGTGTATATCTGCGTGGTCGAGAGGTTCTCGTGGCCGAGCATTTCCTGCACGCTTCGCAGGTCCGCCCCGGCGTTGAGCATGTGCGTGGCGAAGCTGTGCCGCAGCACGTGTGGGCTCATGTGGATGTCGATGCCGGCCTCGAGGAGGTAGCGGTCGAACTTGCGCCGGATGGAGCGGTCGGTCAGGCGTTTGCCGAACCGGTTTACGAACAGCGCCCCACGCGGTTCGACGCCGAGTTCGGCCTTGCGGAACTCGATGTACGCGTAGATAGCGGCCAGGGCCTTGGCGCCAAGGGGCACGAGGCGTTCCTTGCGGCCCTTGCCGCGAATCCGCAGCACTTCGCCCAGTTCGATGTCCTCGATGTTCAGGCCCGTCAACTCGCTGATTCTCAGCCCGGCCGAGTATATGGTTTCCAGTATGGCCCGGTCGCGGGCGCCCAGGAGCGTGGCGGTGTCGGGGGCGCTGAGCAGGGCGGTGATCTGTTGGACGTCGAGGAACTTCGGTAGGCGTCGGTCCTGGCGCGGCGTGCGGACCACGCTGACGGGCGAGGCCTCGATAGTTCCGACGCGAACCATGTATTTGTAGAAGCTCCGCAGCGATGCCAGCTTGCGGGCGACGGTGGACTTGGAGTAGCCGCTGTTTCGCATCATGGCCAGAAAGCCGCGAATATCCAGCGGCTGGGTGGCCAGCACGGCCCGCTCGATACGCCCGCAGTCGAACTCGTCCTCGCCCGGCAGGTCATTGGCGGTCAGTTCCTCGGTCGGCTCGGCTGCGAGGTATCGCGCGACCTGGACAAGGTCCGCCGAGTCCGATCGGACGGTATGGGGGGAGAAGTTGCGCTCGCCGTCGATGTAATCCAGGAACCTGCTGATGATCGGCAGAGTTGGCAATGTCAGAAAACCTGCTCGTCGCTTGGGCTCATGGTCTGGAGGCAGTCGGCGGCCGTGTTCTGCGTTACCTGGAAACTGAGCGTGGCCGCGTCGAGCCAGTCGACGGGGCTGTGGTTGCTCTCGGCCAGTTCCATGATCGCATCGAGCATGTCATCCTCGCAACCGGAGCCGTAGCGGAAGACGTACTTGTGTCCGCCCTTGACGAGGCTAAGCGTTCGTGTGGTCATTTATCGCGTCCTGCTTTGTTGCCGTAATCCCGGCGGCGCCCGCGCACTTGCCGCTTCCGTTTCTGGTTATCGGACAGTTGGCGGGAAAACTGGAGCAATAGTTTCCGGCCGTCCTGCCCTGCGGGGCGGCTAAAGTCGCACGCGCCTGTCTGCCGGCAGGAGAGGGCGCCGTGGCCCGGGCGAGTCGGAGCCGAGATCCAGCCAAATCGATGGAACCAGCTCAGGCTCGACGGCGGGTTTGAATATGGTATACTCTCGGGCTGGTAGCAGTTGGAAGGCAGTGCAATGGCTGAATCACCGAGCGACAAAAACCAGGACGAACCCGTCTCGCCGGACCGCGCCGACGGCGCCGACGGCGTCGACGGCGTCGAGCGGCCTGAGAACGAGGGGTTCGCCGAGGCCGCGCCCGGCGGGGGCGAGGCCGGCTCGGACGAGGCCAACCAGCCAGGCCAGGACGACTCCGACCGCAACGAGTACGGCCAGTACGAGGAGGATTGGCAAGAGTCCGAGGGCGAGAACCCGCAGTCCGACGAGGACTACTGGCCCGACAAGGAGCAAGACGAATACCAGGACGACTACGAGTACGGCCAGGGGTCCGAAGACGATAACCCCGACGAATACGGGGATGAGTACGAGGACGACGAATACGAAGACGAGGATGATGAGGAGGACGATGAGGACGGCGAGCGGAAGATGACGCTGGTCGAGCACCTCGATGAGCTTCGCTCGCGGCTCATTCGGGCCATTATCGGCTTGTTGGTGGGCATGGTTGCCGCCCTGATCTTGAGCCAGCCTGCGATTCAGCTCATCAACGGACCCTTCGAAGAAGCCGTAGGCAAGCAGCTTACCACCACCAAAATGATGGATCCGTTCACGATGTACCTGCGGATCTCCTTGTACATGGGCCTTATCATCTCCTCGCCGTGGATCATCTATCAGATATGGATGTTCATCGCGGCCGGGCTCCACAAGCACGAACGAAAGTACGTCGTCTACGCCGTGCCGTTTTCGGTCATCCTGTTCATCAGCGGCGCCGTGTTCTTTTTGTTCTACATCAGCCGAATGCTTCTGGGGGCTTTCAACGTCTTCAACAAGTGGATGGGCGTCGAGATGATTGTGACGATGGACAGCAACGTCACCTTCATGACCAACATGATGATGGTCTTCGGCTTCTGCTTCCAGATGCCAATCGCCGTGCTGCTGCTGGGAAAGATGGGCCTGGTGACCGTCAAGACGCTCGGCCGGTACCGCAAGTACGTCATCGTGGGCATCCTGGTCCTGGCGGCCATGGTGACCTCGCCGAGCCCGCTGGACCAACTGGCCCTGGCCATTCCGATGTGGGCGCTGTACGAGCTCGGTGTGCTCCTGGTGTACTTCCTGGTCGAAAGAAAACGCCGCGCCGAAGACGCCGCGATGGGCTATACCGACCTCGACGAGGACTGATAGAGCGACGGGCCGAAGAAGAAAGCCTTCAGCGCCAGGGCGTCAGTGGCGGTTGGTCGTGTCGGCCTTGCTCACGAAGTAGTAGCCGCACTTCGTGCCGGGGGAGATCCGGTCGCGATCGCGCAGGTCGGATTCGGTAGTTGGGTACAGGCGGCAGGTAGGGTCGCGCGTCTGGTCGTACTTCAAGCACACGGCCAGCCCGGCTTCGTCAATTTCCAGCGACGGGCAGACACGCCCAAGCTGGCAGCACGCCCCGCACCGGAGGCACTCGCCGCGCCGCAATTCGTGCCGCCGACGCGTGTAGCCCGTCAGGACTCGCCCCAGTAGCGCCCGCCGTAGCTTTCCCCACCAGAGGACCAGCAAAGCCGCCCAGCCCCAGGTGAGGCAGCGTTATCGGCATTGCCTTGCTGGGACAGACGTTTTTGTCCGGTAGGTGCGGCTCGGACCCCTGGTCGTCGGCGCGGCAGGGAGCGTTGGGTTTCAACTCATCCATAGACGCATTATGTACCATTGATCGTGTCCCGCAAACATTCCTTTGAGCCCTACTGACCCCTGAAAAAGCGAGCAGGGGTGTCGAGGATCAAGGGGTTGCGGCTTTGGCGCCCAGGATTCGCCGTCGCAGGGCCTCGTATCGGGCGGCCTGTGCGGGCGAGTGTGCGGGCGTGTCCTGGGCGCCGACGAAGAGGCCCTGCACCCAGTCGCAAAGCCGAATGCGCCACGCGGATTTCGCCCCGGCCCTGCCGTATGCCTCCCGGGCCGCGCCGACCCGCCCGGCGTTTAGCAGCAGGTCTGCCAGCAGCGCGTTAGTCTCCGGCGATGGCGGCCCGGCGGTGAGTTCCGCAATGGCCTGATCGGCCAGGCCTATCGACGGCGAGGCGAGCTGCCGGGCCCGCGACATACCATCCGCCGGCAGGTCTTCAGCCCGTTGCCGGCTCATGCGGACCAGCCCTGCCAGCCGGCTGTGGAGCATCTTCCACGCCGCGAGTTTACTTTCCGGCAGGTTGGACGGAGCATTGGCAAGCATATCCGCGGCTGCTCGCTCGGCCGCGTCGAGCCGGCGGGCGCGCACCAGCGCGTCTACGTGCTGCTCGGCGAATGCGCGGATATCCTCATCATCCAGGCGGCTCAGGTCGATCTGGCTGTAAAGGTAAAGCGCGCGGGCCGAGCAGAAGTCGATGGGCGCGGCCTCGTCGGGCGTGACGTCCTCCAGAAGCGCCCGCTGTTGGTAGGCCTGTGCGAGCATGCCAAGCGTCGTGGCTCGCCGCGAGATGCCCTCGGCGAGGGCGGCTTCGAGGTATCGCAAGGCCAGCAGGCTTGCTCGTGGCCGCAAATGGTCGTCGGGGTCGGGCGCGGCGGTGGGGGGCCGCCACGCCAGCCAGAGCATTGTTGCTCCTACGGGATAGTATCGAGACGGCGGGTTCTGCCGCCACCAACGCCGCACGTTGGCGGGCAGGCCTTCGATAGCGCCCGAGGCCGTCAGCGGGCGGTCGAAGTCGGCCAGGTTGTCACCGTCGGGCAACTCGTCGTCGAAACGGCCCGGATAGTCGGCGCGGGCGAAGCATACGCCGGTCTCATCGACGCGCAGCAGGCGGTAGCGCCCGCTGCGAGCCATGGCCGTGATGGCCTCGCGAGACTCACCTCGCACGTAGATGAAGCGAACCTCGCTCGGCAGCTCGACGGTCGAGGCCGAGCCGGGCTTCCGCAGGGCCTGCTCGATGCGGCCCTGGCTCTTGAAGCGTTCGAGCGTGTGCGCCTCGAGCCGGCCGTCCATCCAGAGCCTTCGCGGACGGCTGTGGTATATGAACGTCCCGGCGTCGCCCCAGTTGTCGCAGAGGATGTCGCCGCGGGCCTCGATCGAGCCGAGGTGCGAGGCGATGTCGATCGGAAAGTAAGGCCGATACAGCGCATACCCGAAGCGCCGGCCGAAGCCGCGGAGGCTAAAGAGCAGTTCGGTGGCGCATCCGCCCGCGAACGCCAGCGCCAGTGCGATGGCGGCGACGTTCGCCGCGCCGGCCAGGGATCGTGTGCGACGGCCAGCGACATTCGCGGTGCCGGCCGGGGCTCGGGCGCTATGGCCTGCAAAAAGCCTTCGGATCACCTGCCCGCCGTGGACGGCCAGGAGGTATCCGCATACGGGCCCGGTCAGTGCGACGTTGCGGCGTGCCATTATCGCCAGGGCCCCGATGGCGCCGAGCCAGAGCCAGTGCGCGATTGGCACGCGGCGGAAGTTCAGCGCGCACGCGATGACGGCCGGGACCAGCAATGCTGCGGCGACGTAGAGGAAGTACCCCGACTGCCACGTGGGTATGAACTCCAGCACGCCGTAGGTGAACGCCTTGGTCTCGCCGGAGATTCGCGTCCAGAGCAGCAGCGGTTGGACGGCGGTCTGGATGGGCCAAGGCGTCACGAAGCACACAGCCGAGGCCGCGAGCATGGCAAGCAGCGCCCGCCGGGTCGGCAGGTTGCCGCCCTTGTCGCGACCGAGGCCGCGGTCGATGGCCGCCCCGGCCGCGGCGGACCAGAAGACCGCCGGGCCGAGAATGTACAGGCCCTGCATGTTCGCCCACGGCAGCATTATCGCGGGCAGCAGCCAGAGCCGCCTAGCCGACGCGCCGCGGCGGACGGACTCCACAAGCGCGAGCGTCGCGGTCAGGAAGAACAGCGTGAACGATTCCGGCCGGACCCTCATGCGGGTCTCGATCGCCACCACCGCCAGCAGCCCGGCCAGGACGATCCACGCCACCGGCGCGTCGCGACGGCACGACAAGGCGAGAACGACAATCGTCGCTATCGCCAGGACTGTCTTGAGGCCCACCAGCGCCGCGAAGCCGCCCACGGCGTAAAGGGCGGAGGTGATAACCTGGAAGAGCCAGTGGACATTGACCCACTGCGGCATCGGGTCGATGCTGAACGGGTCCGTGCCGAGCACCCGTACGTGAGCGAGCATCCAGTCGCCGGAGGCCAGGTGCCAGAAGATGTCGTAGTTGAAGGCCTCGGTAAACACCGCCGCCCCGGCCGCGATAGCCAGCGCGACAACGGCGGCGACGACCCATCCGCGCCGCGGCTCATCCGTCGGCGTGGCGGTCGGTTCGGGTTTTGCCTGTGCGGCACACATGCTGGTCCATTAGTCTAACCGCGATCAGCCATGCGTTCAAAAAGGCGAATCTCGAAATGCCGGAAGTTGCTCTGAAAGCAGAGTGCCCTTAAGTGCCCACAGCCGCAATGGCGGCATTCGAGACTGCGATGGCCGGACGCAATAGAAAACGCACCTGCCGGGGCGATGCCCGACAGGTGCGTGCGTGCGTCTTCATTGTGGCGTGAGGACCGACTACTTTCGTCTGCGGCGGATTCCTTCGGCAAACTCAGGACTTCCGCTTGCGCTTGAGCAGCGCCAGCCCGCCCAGTGCCAGCAAGGCCATCGTGGCAGGCTCGGGAATCAGAGTGTCAGGGGCGGTTCCCAGTCCGAACACGAATGAGGAGGAGATGTCCGATTCGAAGAACCCGCTCACGCCCGAAAAAGTGAAAGTCACGGGGCCCTTGACAAGCAGCCTTTCCTGCAAGTTACTGGTCGTGACATCACCGGTGTAGATCGAATAGTCCATCCCGCCGACGATATTGCCGTTGAAACTGTTCGTTAGGGTGCTGTTCCCTACCGTGCCAAGGCCAAAACCGAGGAACGGGGTTAGAGCGGCATTGAACGTCTTGAATTGCCAAGTATAGTCCTCGGCATTGACCGCCTTCAGGTCTGCGCTGGCCGTCTGCAGCACGTCCGCCAAACTCTCGTGGGCCAGCCAGACATCGCCGGTGGCGCTTACATATGTCAGCGCGGGGCGGACCGATTCACTATTGATGATGTCGAAACAATAGCTGGAAAGCAGGTCATTGGGAGCTGAACTGCCCACCGTCGAGGTGTTTTCCAGCGTCACCGTCAGAGTGTCTCCGGTAATCGCCAGTTCGGCCTTAAGACTCACGGGGGTGCCTACTGACGAGAGCCCCGAAGCCGTCTGGATGACCGAGGCATGCACTGGGCCTGGAACAACGCCAAGTGCCACAACCGTGAAGACAACAGTTGCCAATGCCAATCGTTTAAGAACGTTAACCCTCATGATCCTCTCCTTTTGTGACCGGACCCAGCCCGGCCAATCTCGTTTGCCTCCTCATCGAGGAGGCTTGATTTCCCTCTCGCGGTGTAACGACCAACTACTCACGGTTGAATAACACCGCACACCTCAATTCTCAGCGACGCCCAAGCGGTCGCGGAATTCGCGCGATCTTGGCAAACCGGCCCAATGGGGCCTTCAGGCAGGAAGGAACATGTAAGCGATTTCGCGCCCTGCCCTCACAGTAGAGCCGGCGGCTCAGCCGGCTTGCGCTCTCCGCCGGTCTCCGGGCGGAGGTTGCTATACACAATAGTATAGCACTGTTTCCCCGTTATGCATAGAGAGAAAATGGGAGCAAATCGTTGCTACTATCTGCGAATAAAGTACCCGCCCGGCTCCCGCGTCGTCATCCGCTTGTCGCAAGGCAAACACTCTCGGTGACGCATGACCCGACCGCCCCGAGGGGTCGGCTGGGTGCAGGCCACGCGGAAGTGCTGGCGGCCTCAATGGCGACATTCCAGCCTGCGCACCACAAAAAACACACCTGCCGGGGCGATGCCCGACAGGTGCCTGCTTTAGCTTGGTTGTGGCTGATCGCGTCAGTTCTTGCGGCGCTTCTGGACGTCGAGCTCCAGGTCGCCGAACTGCTCTTCGTGGCGGCGGATGAGTTGGCTTAGCGTGATGGCCAGGCGCTTGGCGGAGTAGTAGTTCATCACCACCCGCTGGTTGACCTTGAAGAGGATCTGCGGGCTTGTATCCGGCTGGGCCGGCGGGCCGACGAGGTTCAGGCCGAAATCGAGGATGACCTCCTCGGCCGTGCCGTTCGTGCGGAAGGCGTTGGCGTAGGTCGTCGCCATACCGGACTCGTCTACACGAAGCTGCACCTGCTGCTGGCCTGTCTGCTCGCGGGCTTGCTCCTCGATGTGGCTGTCGGGTGGGGTGTTTTCGCTTTCTTTCGCCATGCGTAGCTCCTTTATCGTTAGTCTGCTTGAATTCTGCGGCTCTCGCCTCGTTCGCGGCGGGGGCATTCTCCCTCGCGACGATCCTACAAGTCTACGCGACGCCCTGCCGAATAGCGAGAAAATGCCTGAAAGGCCGGACAGCCGCCGGGGCCGGGCTATGTCCGACAATGGGCATACGCCGTGGGCGGCTCGGCCTTTGCCAGCACGGCCAGCGTCACGCGATCCGCGCCGGCGGCGAGCAGCACCCGCGTGGCTTCGTCGGCGGTTGCGCCGGTGGTGGTCACGTCGTCGACCAGCAGGACGTTTGCCCCGGCGATGGCGCCAGGCGAGCGGACGGCGAATGCGCCGCGTACGTTCTCCAGCCGGCGGGTCCGGGGCAGGTGAACCTGCGGCGGCGTGTTGCGGACGCGGACAAGTTCGCGGACAAGCGGCAGGCGCAGCTCTCGCGCCAGGCCGGCGGCGAGCAGCACCCGCGTGGCGTCGTCGGCGGTTGCGCCGGTGGTGGTCACGTCGTCGACCAGCAGGACGTTTGCCCCGGCGATGGCGCCAGGCGAGCGGACGGCGAATGCGCCGCGTACGTTCTCCAGCCGGCGGGTGCGGGGCAGGTGAACCTGCGGAGGCGTGTTGCGGATGCGGACAAGCTCGCAGCCAAGCGGCAGGCGCAGCTCTCGGGCCAGGCCGGCGGCGATCGCGCGGGCGTGGTCGAAGCCGCGACCCAGACGGCGTAGCCAGTGCATGGGAACCGGCAGGACGACGTCAGGGCGGTTGTTTCCGCCGCCTTCGTCCTCGGCGGCCCGGCTACGCGGGGCCCGCAGCTGCGTGCGCCGTCCTC
>JAUWQU010000271.1 GCA_030610965.1 Phycisphaerae bacterium | reverse complement strand
GCACGAGCCGCGACATGTGAAAGCGGCGATCCACCGCACTTTGTTTCAGTCAGTTCCTGCTGTTGCCGCGTAATCGCCGTCGCCGAAGAACGCCCATTCCACCAAGAATAAGGAGCACGATTGAGGAAGGTTCCGGTAAGGCATTCCTACCCGGCACGATGCTCACTTGGCCGACTCCTTCAAAAGCCACTCCGTCGTAGGTCATACCTGTCAGCAGCGCCTCGGTGGCGTCCGGCGAGAGGGTGAGGCCTTCCGTCTCGATTTTAAGTATCATATCGATCAGGCCGTCTCCGTTTACGTCTTCCGTGGCGAATATCGACTTTCCCTTTCCTCGCACCCTTACCCCCGCATCGGCAAGCGTCACGGTAAGCGGATCGATCTGCAGCGCATCAAAATCTTCTGTGCTGCATATGGCCACGGGGATCACGCCATTGGATCCCAGGTTTATGGTGTTGGGGGAAACACCCGGCCTGATGTCGATGGGCACGATGGCCGGCTCCACTTCGCCCGTCACAAACTGGAAGTTGTCGAACGTCGCTTTGACGACAATGTTGTAGGTGGTGGGATCGAGGTCCACCGGGGGCGGCAGCGGGTCGAGCCCGCTGAACGTGTACAGGTAGACATCCAACTCCGGGCCGGTCACATTCAGGTCGGGTAGTTCGATGATGTGCGTCCCTGCGCTCGAGACGGTCGTGACCCAATAATCGGACTGGCTGTAGTCCTTGCCGCTGTAATTGACGACCACCCGGGCCTGCGCGCCGATGTTGTCCGTGTCCGTGGGGTTGCCGAGAATCTGCACGTTCCAGTCGAACTGAAGGCCGGTGGTCCCCAGCGGCGCGCCGCCGTGGAGAATGACGTCCTGTGAAACCTGCGCAAAGCTCGGGGCCTCCCCCTCCTGGAGCTGCCAGTCAAGGGAGTCAAAGACGTAGTTGTTTTCGACCCGCATGTGCAGTTGCTCGCCGACGATCTCCACCAAGGCCAGCGATGGATCGTCCATCGGCAACGCCAAGGCATCCCACCCGGCCTGATCGCCGGTGGAGAAATCGCCGTTTACGATATCGCCCCAGGCCGGGCCGCTCGAAAGCGCCCAAACCGCCATTCCCGCAACCAGCAGTCGCGTGCAAGTATTCATGATCGCGCTCTCTTTCTCGTTTTTCGGCAGACGCAAACGTTCGCGCCGCCATAGCCGCCGCCAGAGCCTTCGACACCATGCCCAAGACCGTTCGAAAATGGCTCTCCCGTCATCGGCAGGAACGACTCGCCGGCTTGAATGACCTGCCCGGAATTCCTCTGTCCTGCCCCCATAAGCCGGTCTTTGCCCTTGACGCATCGACAGGGGCCGATGACAATTATCTCCAGCGGTTCGCAAATACTGCCAGCCAACCGAACCGCCGCCAGCCGTCAAACGAGAACCCGGGGAAGGAGCCCGACGGCATAACCGAACAACAGGGCCCCATTTCGTATCCGGGCGGGAGTTTTTAGCATGGCAAAGAAAGAGCCGCAAGCCGACCAGGCCAAGAAGCCGGCGAAGTTGCGCGAACGTTCCGGGCAAAAAGGTTTCTGACCCACTTTCCTGACGAAGGAGTATGCGGTGACCGTAAAGCGGCTGATTCACCGGAACGCTGTACTGGTAGAGGCGGAGTCTTTCGAAGAGCCGGGAGGCTGGAAGCTGGACACCCAGTTTGTGCATACCATGGGGTCGCCGTATCTGCTTGCCCATGGATTGGGCAGGCCGGTGGACCCGGCGCGCACCACGGTAACGCGGCCTGATGCGGGCCGCTGGGTTGTCTGGGTACGGACGAAACACTGGGCTGCCGGCCCCTGGGAGGCGCCGGGGCGTTTCCAGCTTGCGATCAACGGACGTGAACTCTCCCACGTCTTCGGTGCAGGGGCTGATGAGTGGGGCTGGGAACGGGGCGGCTCCGTCGACCTGGACAATGCCCGGGTGACGCTATCGCTGATCGACCTGACCGGTTTTGACGGACGTTGCGACGCCATCCTGTTGACCCGGGATGAAGCCGGCGTGCCGGACAACAGCCCGGAACCGATGAATGCCTGGCGGCGGCGTCTCGGCAATATTGCCGAGGTCCGTGACGATACGGCGTATGACGTGGTGGTTGTGGGTGGGGGCATTGCCGGAACGGCGGCCGCCCTGGCAGCGGCCCGGACCGGGCTGACTGTGGCGTTGGTACAGGACCGGCCGGCCCTGGGCGGAAACGGCTCGTCCGAGGTACGCGTGGGGCCAGCCGGTAAATTCCCGCCGGGGCGTTACCCGAAGCTGGGCGAGATCGTTCGGGAGATGTCGCCCGAGCCCCAGACGAATGTTGAATACCCGGAAGAGTTCTACCAGGCCGAGGCGCAGCGACGCCGGGTGGTGGATGCCGAGCCGACATTGAAGCTGTTCATGGAAGAGCACGTGTATCGCGTCGAGACCGAGGGTGGGCGTATCGTGGCGGTGTGGGCGCTGGATACGCACGGCCGGCTGGTCCGCCGCCTGGCCTCGCGATTTTTCGTGGATGCAACCGGGCACGGCGCCATCGGTCTGAGCGCCGGAGCGGACCACGTGATGGAACCCGGCGACCGCATGGGGATGACCAACCTGTGGCGCTGGCGGTTCGGGGAAAAGGCCTCCTGCTTCCCGGAGACGCCCTGGGCGTTGCCGCTGACGGAGCAAGGCTTCCCCTACCCGGGAGACAGCAAAGTCGGCATGGGCGATTGGCACTGGGAGAGCGGGTTCAACGCCCATCCGCTTGACGACCTGGAGTCCATCCGGGATCACAACCTGCGTGCGGCCTTCGGCGCCTGGAACGCGTTGAAGAATCGCGGCGCCTACGCGGATCGCGACCCGTGCGGGCAGTCGCATGCCGCCGCCGAGTTGACGTGGATGGCCTATATCGGCGGTCCGCGCGAAACGCTGCAATTGCTCGGCGACGTGGTGGTCGGCGAGGAGGATATTGTCGCCAAACGCGATTTCCCGGATGCCTGCGTGCCGGCGACCTGGGGTATCGACCTGCACTATCCGCTGCCGCTCTATGCGCGGGAAACGCCGGACAACCCGTTCATCTCACGGGCCCATTTCGATGGGCGGGTGGACGATTCGCAGGGCAAGTGGGCGGAATCGCCCAAGCCCTGCGTGCTTGGCCCGAGGCGAGACTCCTATGACCTGGAGGCCGGCTACATGTTCCCCTACCGGGCGTTCTATTCCCGCAATATCGAGAACCTGTTCTTGGCCGGACGGGATATCTCCGTTACGCACGAAGCACTGGGCACGATTCGTGTGATGAACACGCTCGGCATGGTGGGGGTGGTGGTGGGCCGCGCCGCGTCCAGCGCATGCGCCCATGATACGACGCCGCGCGGGGTCTATGAGCATCACTTCGACGAGCTGAAGACGCTGCTGGGTAAACCGGGTGCATATCGTCCTGCTGATTCGTGACAACTGGAAAGGACCATGGACTTTGTGGGCTTGGTTTGAAGGAGATTGAGCCCGGTTTGACGATGAATCTGATCGGTTTTCGCGGTGCTGTTGTGGACCACCGCATATGGTCCCAATACTCAGCCGCGGTTCAAGTCCTTTTGCGGAAACCAGCTGCGCGGAGGCCCGGGATAGCCCGATTGACGTGCATCTATGCTGAAAGAGACAAGATGGGGCGAGGCATGCAAGCTCGTCGGGATTGAGGACCCGGAGGTCCTCTCCACCCCCGGGCACAGCAAGTCGCCTACTTCACGACGTTCATCCACCTGGGCAGAGGAACTCGCCGTGATTGGTCCGGTGCGTCGAGCCGCGGCGCCACTTGGCCAGACGTTCCCCGCTGCCGTAAGGCGTGAAGTCATGGATGATGATCTGGACAGCGAGTTGTAAGCGGAGCAAAACCGAGGCCGTGGGAACCTTGCACCCTCCTGAGCGTCGAACAGAGTGGACGCTGCAATCCAGAACGCTAATTCAAGGAGAACGACATGAGATATCGAGCCTTTATGATCATCCTGGCTGCGTGGCTGACGGCAGCGGCGCCGGTCGCGTTGGGGCGGATCAAGCTGGCGGCCCTGCCCGAGCGGGAGCGGGTGGAAATCCAACTCGACAACGGCAGGTACACGCTGGTGGAGGAGGAGCGGATCGTCCCGCTGCTGCGGTCCGGCAAGACCAACAATATGATCGACTTCAGTTGGTCCAACACCGCCATCGACAAGAACTCCATTCTCTTCAGGCCGGTGGCCGTGCGAGAGGGCGGCAAGTTCCGCCCGGTCAAGCTCATCAAGCTTGCAGACGGCACTGAGGTGCCGGAGATCAACGTCATCAACGTGGCGTACCCGCCCAACGAGAACGCGCTGGTCTGGGAGGTCTACGCGGCCGACGCCTGCGCGTGCAAGGTCCGGGTGAGCTATCTCATCGCCAACCTCACCCGCACCTTCGAATACAGGGCGCTGGCCGACAAGCCGGAGGAATTCCTGACGCTGCGCAAGTACATGGTTTTGCACAACTACAGCGGGGAGGACTTCATCGGCGCCGGGGTATGGGCGGGCTTCGGGCCCAAGTTCCAGAAGGAGATCAACCAACTGGACGACCTCAAGCTGCTGATGGCGAAGTTCACCAAGGTGCCCATCGACAAGACGTTCACGTTCGACTGGTACACCAACGGGGCGCTTAACCCCGCCAAGCCCCTGGCCAGCAGGATCCTGATGCACTACCGGCTCACCAACGACGAGAAGAACAAAATGGGGGAATTCCCCCTCCAGCCGGGCAAGGTCCGCATCTTCATCGAGGACGGCCGGGGCGGCGAGGCGTTCCTCGGCGAGGACTGGGCTGCGCTCACCCCGCTGGACGACACGATGAAACTCTACCTCGGCGAGTCGCGCGATATCGTCTGCACGCGGATCATAGAGAGCAACGTGCGCCACAATGTCCGCGGCAATCTCTATAACCAGGAAACCGTCGTCAAGTACGAGATAGAGAACTTCAAGGACAAGGCGGCCACGCTGCGGATCGTCGAGCAGCTCAATCGCCTGGGAAAGCAATATTTCGGCAACACGCACGGCGACGTGGAATGGGAAAAGGGCGGCAAGACCAGCAAGCAGATCCGGTTCGACTACGAATTCGGAGGCGCCACGCCGATCCTGCTGGTGAAGCTGCCCGCCAGGCCGAAGGATAAGGACGCCAAGGTCAAGAAGGTCACCGTCCTGTTCCACGTAACCCTCAAGAACCTCTGGCCGTAAGCGGCCGGAAAGGACAACAGCCATGAAACGCATGACGACGGCAATAGTCCTGGCCGGCCTCTTGTTGTGCCCGGCGGCCGGCCTGGCCAAGAACGTGGACCTGGTGACGCTGCCGGCCCGCGATTCGGTGCAGCTTACGATCTACAACTCCGAGGACATCACGCTGGTCAAGGAGACTCGCTACGTAACGCTCAAGAAGGGCGCCAACAAGCTCCAGTTCTCCTGGGCCAACACGCTGATCGACCCGACCAGCGTCACTTTCCGTCCGCTGGATCACAAGGATGACGTGGAGTTGCTGGACACCGTATTCCCCGGCCAGAAGCCGCAGCACCTGATCTGGAACGTCGAGAGCGCGTTCGAGGGTCAGGTGAAGGTGGAGGTCACGTATTTCACCAGCGGCCTGACTTGGAAGATGGATTACGTGGCCATCACCGATCCCGACGAGACGAAGTTGCACTTCCGCGGCTACGTCCGCGTCTTCAACAACAGCGGCGAGGAGTATGAGAACGCTCAGGTCCGCCTGATAGTCGGCACGATCAACCTCGTCGAGAAGATCGCCGAACTCGCCAAGCGAAGGGGCATTCCCGTGCCCAAGCCGACCGCGGCGCCGGCTGATTACAAAAGGCTGCGCAAGGCGGCTGTGAGCCGCGAGTTCGCGCGGGCCGCCCTGAACGGGGGCAGGGGGGGAGCCGCTCCGAAGCCCCCCGCCATCGTCAAGGAGGGCCTCAGCGAGTACTTCATGTTCTCTGTCTCCGGCGAGGAGACGATCCCCAACGGCTG
>JAUWQU010000716.1 GCA_030610965.1 Phycisphaerae bacterium | reverse complement strand
CCGCCGGACTCGAAGACCCACACGTCGCGGGCGCCCCGCGCGTCGCAGTCGCCGGGCCCACCGCCGTGGCGCATCACGACTCCATAATCGTTGGCATCCAGCCTGATCGCCGCGGAGGGCCTGCCATCGGAATACACGCGCGGCCCAGCCGAGGCTGTCGAGGCAAAGACGGCCAGTACGAAGATAACCGATGAAAGCACGGCAGCTCGAAGGATCATCGCGGAAGTCCTTTCAGATGAGTGGAAGAGATTCTGCCAAGCTACCGGTGCCGGTCAATACTGCTTGCGCTTGCGGGCGGGGGGAATGGCCAGCAGGCCGCGGTATTTGGCGACGGTGCGACGGGCGATGTCGATGCCGTTATTCTTCAGCGCCGCCGCCAGTTCGTCGTCGTTGAGGGGCTTGGACTTGTCCTCGTGGTCGACGATCTCCTTGAGCTTGACCTTAACGGCGTCCCAGGAGACTTCCTCGCCCCCGGCCGTGGTCGTACCGCCCGAGAAGAACATGCGAAGCGGGAATATCCCGCGCGGGGTCTGGATGTACTTTCCGGACACGGCCCGGCTGACGGTTGCCACATGCACGCCGACCTTGGCCGCCACGTCCACCATCGGCAGCGGCTTGAGCGCCTCGGGGCCATGTTCCAGGAATGCGCGCTGGACGGCGAAGACTTCCTCGACCACGCGGCGGACGGTGTCGCGCCGCTGCAAAATCGCCCCGATGATCCACTGGGCCGAACGGATGTTCTTCTGGATAAACTGCCTTGCATCACGCTCGACGCCGCGGTCCTTGCCCAGCCGGCGGTACGACGGCGAGATCGTCAGACGCGGATTGTTGCCGTCGGACATGATCACTATCAGCTCGCCCTGGTCGTCGATCTCCACGAAGGCGTCCGGGCTGATAACCGGCACCGTACGCCCCCCGATCAGATGGCCAGGGAAGGGGTTGAGGTGCGAGATGTTCTCGATGGCGGCCTTGATCTCCTCGACAGTCCGGCCGGTCCGTTTGGCGATCTGAGGCAGGCGGTTCATCTCGATGTCACGCAGGAAACGCGAGACGACCTCGGTTTCCAGGCTCACGTCCCGACCGGCCTCGGCCTCCACCTGCAACTGAAGCGTCAGGCACTCGACGAGGTCGCGGGCGCCCACGCCGACGGGGTCGAGTTGGTGGACCCGCGTCAGGGCCTCGCCAAGCTGCTCGATCGTCACCGGCTCGTTGGTCCGGCCGGGCAGTTCGTCCAGCGGCGTGCGGAGGTAGCCGTCGTCCTCGATGAAGTTGACGATCAGCCGCCCGGCCGACTTTATCGGCTCGTCGACCTCCACGAACGCCCACTGCTTTAGCAGGTACTCGTTGAGCGACTCGCTGTGGGCCGGGGCGTTGGCCATGGCGTCCATCTTGGGGTCGCGCTCGCCGGAGCCGGCCCTGGCCCTGCGGTAAGGCGCATCCGGCTGGATGGACTCCGACCCGTACTCGGCCTCGAACTGGGCCAGACGCTTGAAGTCGTCCTCGTTGCCGTTGGAGTCTTCAACGACCAGGGGCTTCTCGCCGCGGTCGTCGAAGCTGTCGTCCTCGGCTGGCGGGGCCTCTTCGTCCACCTCCGGGTTTTTCAAATCCAGGACCGGGTTGGACTCGAGCTCCGCGTCGATGCGTTCCTGCAAGGCCATCATCGGAAGCTGGAGGATCTCCATCGCCTGGATGATCCTCGGAGACAGCTTCATCTGCTGCTCGATGCGAAGTTGTTGAGAGGCCTCGATCCTCATTACACTCAATTCTACCGCAAGAACCCCGCTGCGAACAACGCATTAGGCATTCGCCCGAGGCATTGGAGAAGGTAAACCCTGCGAGCGTATTCACTAGAGGCACGCAAAACAAAAAAGGTCCGCGACGTTGCGAACGTTCATAGTCCTTATCGACTCAGCAAAAGGGGGTGTTGAGGAAATGGGGCTAAAACTGCCGCCTCTCCGTAATCGCGTCGGACAGGACGCCCTTGTTGGAGTACTCGATCTGCCCGCCCGACGGCAGCCCACGGGCCAGACGCGTGACCTTCACGCCCGTCCGCGCCAGCAGCGACGAGATGTGAAGGGCCGTGCCGTCGCCGGACACGTTCGGATTGGTCGCCAGGATGACTTCCTGCACCGCCCCGGCCTTGACGCGATCGACAAGGGCGTCGATGGTCAGGTCCTCGGCGTCGGCGCCTTCCAGCGGGGCGATGTGGCCCATCAGGACGTGGTAAACGCCCCGGAAGACCCCCGTGGACTCCAGCGCCAGCAGGTCCTTGGGCTGTTCGACGACGCATATGACCGCGTGGTCGCGACGCGGGTCGCCGCATATCGAGCACACGTCGCTTTCGGCCAGGTTGTAGCAGACCTTGCACGGATGGACATTGAGCTTGACCGCGCGGATGGCATCGGACAAGGCCAGCGCGTCGTCGGTCTCGGCCTTGAGAAGATGAAACGCCAGCCGCTCAGCAGAGCGCGCGCCGATGCCCGGCAGCCTGCCCAACTGCTCGATCAGCCTTTCGATGGTCTCGGAGTACTTGGCCATGGTTGTGCCCCAGCGCGATCCCGGCCGGGCGGGTCCGGCTTCTGGCTTCTACAATTATCTACAACAAGCCGTCCATTCCCGGAATGTTCATCCCGCCGGTAATTTCCTGCATCGCCGCCGCCGCGGCCTCGGCGGCCTGGCTCTGGGCGCTGCTCACGGCCGCCTTGACGAGATCCTCGAGCAACTCCACGTCTACCTCTCCGTCAGCCAGAAGGGCCTTGTCTATCTTGAGTTCCAGAAACCGCAGTTTGCCGTTGACCACGGCCTTGACGGCCCCCCCGCCGGCCTCGCCCGCGTACTGGCTCTGCTCCAGTTTCGCCTGCATTTCCGGCATCCGCCGCTTCATGTCCGCGGCCACCTTCATCATTTTGCCAAAATCGCCAAACATCGATTCGC
>JAUWQU010000336.1 GCA_030610965.1 Phycisphaerae bacterium | reverse complement strand
CACCGTTGGGCAGGCCCATTGCGTTCGTCCCGCTCCAGTCGCTGTTGACGATGATGTCACCATAGACGTTCCACGCGCTGCCGTTGTTCGGCGTCAGCCAGGCATAACCATTGTTGATGGTGATGTTGACGTTGGTCAGGTCATTCTCGAGCAGGGCGCCGCCGGTTTCGAGACTCTGGTTACGGGTCTTGCCCTGGTAGACACCGCCGCCTTCGACGACCACGTTCAGGGTCGTCGCGTCGTCAGAACGCGGGCCAAGGCCCAGACCGCCGGATTCGACGCGAATCGTCGTCGATCCGCTGTTGGACAGGATCTCGTTGTCGATGATCACGTTATAGGACTGGTTCGGCTGGAGCGTCTTGAAGAGGCCGCGATCCAGCACGAGCATCGGCGTCAGCGTGCCAATGACGAGGTCGGAGTCCTGGGCATCGAACGAAACGGCGATAGCCAGGGAGTCCTGGTCCCACCAGGCGACGGGGGTCTGACGGTTGTAGGTATTGATGAAGCGGACCTCGCCGCCGCCCGGGGCAGCGCCCAGGATCGACGCCGACGAGATCATAGCGCTGTGGCCCATCACGTAGGCGCCGTCAGACAACTGGAGCCCGTCGCCGCCGATCGTGCTGGAGCCGTTGCCGTTCAGCGTGATGCTGCTCGTGGCGAGCAGCCCAACCATGTTGGGATGGACGGTCGCGTCGATGTCGTACGTGCCGTTGGCGCTGGAGAAGTACGTATGCTGCACGCCGGAGGTGGTCAGCTTGGCGGCCGGGATGGCCTCCATGGAGGCCAGTTGGCCGGTCGAGACGCTCCGGCCACTGCCGTCACTGAAGTGGATGTGCGACGTGGGCTGGACGTTCAGGGTCGCGGAGATTTCCATCAGACCGCCGCTGCCGGCCTCGAGTCGGCCGACGACGGCGTCGGCGTGCATGACGCGGATCTTGCCGTTGGAGAACGACATGGTCTGGTTGGAGTCGATTGCGTTGGCCTTGTTGATGTCGAACCGGACGCCGGCGGTGTTGCTGTTGCCGATGAAGTTGAAGGTCGTGACCGCGTTGCCCTCGGCGTTGTTGCCGTTGATCCCGCCGTCCTGGAAGGCGACGCCCATGTTGGGGCCAAGCTTGATGTTGGCGACCTTGGAACCCGACTCGTAGATGGCGTCCTTGTCCACATCGTAGTACAGGTAGTAGGTGATCTGGTTGGTGTTGTGCTCTTCGAAGTAGATCTCCAGATCTTCATCCGGGGCGGTGTTGATGAAGGAGGCCTCCGGTCGCGTGGACGAACTCCACAGCGTGTTGATCGCCAGACCCATGGTCTGCGAGGTGCTGGAGTCGTAGGTGTGGATCTGCCCGGAGCCGACGTTCTCGACGCCCTGGTAGACCTTGACGCCCGCGGCGGCGAGGTTCGCGTCGGTCGGGGCGTTGATCGCGCCGCCGCCGATGATCGAGCCGTCTTCGAGGAAGACGTTCTGGCCGACGCCGTCATAGATCGCGCCGGTCAGGTCGCCGGCCAGCGTCGAGTTGCCGGTCAGCGTGATCGAGCCCGGGAAGGCCGTCTGGGGCTGGCTGATCTGGACGATCGATTGGCCGTCCGCAGTGACGATCGCCGTCGCGCCGCCCATGGCGTCGACGTGGTTGGCGTCGTAGAGGGAGCCGCCGGCGAGGGCGATGTCCGTGCCATAGACGCCGGTGTTGAGCGTCAGCGGGCCGGAGACCTGCATGTACGGGGTCATGATCTGGCCGGTGGGATTCCACTGGTTCGTCACGGCGAAGGAGTCGAGATTGACCCGGTTGGTGTTCAGGGCGCCTTCGAACTTCGTGGAGCCCGCGCCGCCGGTGCCGGTGTTCATGACGGCCGAGGTGGAGTTGCTATTGCTGCCGCCGGCTTCGATCGAGTCGGCCGTGATAGCGCCGGTCATGGTCAACGTGTTGCCGGGCAGGGCGCCGAATCGGATGTAGTCCGTCGCCGTCATGTCCACCGCCGTGGTCTGCGTTTTGACTCCTTCCGAGGGCGACCACCAGATGCCGCCGCCGTTGGCGATCAGCGGCGCCGTGGCGTCATAGAGGTGGGCGTTGTTGAGATCGATGCGGGTGCCCGCCGTGACGGGGGTGTCGGCCTGGACGCCGCCTCGCTGGAGGAGGATCCAGTCGCTGGCGGTGTACGAACCGGAGATCGTGCCGCCGGTGGAGTCGTTGCCGGTCTTGATCTGGATGTAGCCGGCGGAGACGACGACGTTGGCGTCAAGGCCGATGGCCTGAACGTGGCTGCCTCGCTGGAACTTGAAGTACTGCGTCGCGTTCAGGTCGAACTTGGCCAAGGCCACGCCGGGGCCGTCCTGCGACGGGGTCTTGAGCGAATCCAACTCCATCCACCTGGCCGTGATCAGCGTGTAGCCGTTGCTGGGGTTGGAGTCGGTGACGTTGTTGCCCTTGAAGTCGATCGTCGAGTTGGGCATGTTGATGTCCGCGCCCTCGATGTCGACCGCGACGTACCAAGTGGTCGTGGTGTCCTTCTTCTCGTTGATCACGACATTGTTGCCGTCGGTCAACGACGATGGGGCGGTCGCCTGATCCCAGTTGTTGGCGTCGGTCCACAGGTTGACGGCCTGGTCGGTGCTGGTCCAGTTGTAGGTCACGGCCGGGGCCGGTGCTGTCACGGCTGACATGGCCAAGAGCACCGCGACGGCCGCGATGCACAAACTGCCTCTTAACTTCCTCATTGTCTTCTCCTTGGGTTGTCCGGAATTGCGATTTCTCATTGCCTGCTCCTTCTGCTCTAAAGATTGCCTCTCCAAGAGACTTATGTTGATTTGTCAGCCCGGCAGCGCGGGCGAATCGAGCCAAAGCGCGCCGAGACAGAACGTGATAAGAAATCCGTCGCTTCTCCTCACTTCCTCAATAAGACTCGTCATCGATCTACGACATGTAGGAAACTAGTCATGTGCGAAACTGGTGAGGACAGAACCTCACTTACCGGTATTGTACCCCCGATGACCGGTCTTGTCTACCTTTTTTCCCTTGTATTCTGCAATCTCTATCATCCCCTGCCACCTGGCAAGGCCGCCGGCCGCTCGTCCCCGCAATTCCGGCGCCCCGGGGCGGGCGAGCGTGGTAAACTTAACGTATGACGATACTACCGCACGCAGGACAACTCGTCGCCGCGGCGCTGCTGGCGGCCTTGGCCTCTTGGGCGATGGGCGGTGAGCCGCCGGGCGATGCCAATTCGCCGGCGGCCCCGGCCGCATGGAAGCGTTTGGCGGGCCTGGACGACCAAGCGGCGCGAGACAAGCTGCTGGCTGCCACGCTGAAGGCCGTCGGCGGCGAGCCCGACGACGTGCGAAGACTCATCGCCGGCGACGACGCATACGAACCCCTCCGCCCTGGCCCTATCCAGCGGCGGGTGCAGGTCACCGACGCCGCCGACGCCCCTGACGCCCCTGACGCCCCTGACAAAAAGAAGTACGACGTGTCGTTCACCGTGGTCGTGCCCCGCGGATACCGCCCGGACAGGCCCTGGCCGGTGCTGCTGGCGGCCCACGGCCAGGGCGGCAACGGTCGGAGCTTCGTCCGCACGGCCGGGCGACTGCTGGGGGCGGATGCGGACAAGTACATCATCGTCTGTCCCACCATGCCGGGCCCCAAGGAGTACAACGGCAAGAGCTACCAGGAGCAGGCGTACCTCCAGGGGCTCGGTTGGGTTGGGCGTCACCTGAACGTTGACGACGACCGCGTGTACGTCGCCGGGTACAGCCAGGGCGGGCACTGCGCGTGGCACCTTGCGACGATGTTCCCGCGCCAGTTCGCGGGGGCGGTGGCGATGGCTGGCGTGCCGTGGTTCGAGGGCTGGCCTCACACGGGCAACCTGTACCTGGAGAACCTCGGCTCGCTGGCGTTATGGTCGATCTGGGGCGAACTGGACCGCCCGGCCCCGCCGGCTCGCGGTCAGGTGCATTTCAACCGCGCCGCCGCGGCGAGGCTGGGCGAGCTGAACAACACGAAGTTCCGCGGCACGGAGTTGCCCGGCGTCGGCCACGGCGGCTGCTACCCGAGTTCGCGCGAGTTCGCCGCGTTCCTGGCCTCCGCCAGGCGCGAGGCCATGCCGGCGAGCTTCTCCCACGCCTTCCACCTTCTCCGCCACAGGCGAGGCTACTACCTCGAAGCCGTTACGCTGGCCGCCAAGCCAATGAGAATGGACCAGCCGATACGCATCAGATTCGACCGCAAACCCAGTCAGGAAGAGTCCAACCGGAAGATCGAGGACTACTTCCGGCGGCGGCTTTTTGGCTTCTCGGCCAGGCTTGATCGCCAGGCCAACACGCTGACCGTCAAGCTCAATCGCGTCCGAACGGTGCGGCTGTACGTGATGGATGGAATGTTCAACCTCGCCCAGCCAGTCACGTTGAAGACCGGAATACGAAAGTGGACCGGACGCATTCCCGCCTCGGCCGAGTGCATGCTGAAACACTACGCCGCCGACCGCGACGCCTCGGCCTTGATTCTAAACGAGGTGGACTTCCACGACACCGGACGGGCTGTGATACGATACCCCGTAGTAACGCCGAAAGATGCCGATCAACGCTGACGGAGCCACCATCAACATGATCCACTTCAACCGCGCGCATGACATCAGTATTGTGTTGGGCAGGGAGTCGGTTTCCTGGCCGGGGGACCCGCCTTACCAGCGGGATCTGATCTCGTCGCTGGCGGCGGGCAAGGTTTCCAACGTGTCGCATCTGTCGATGACTACTCACGTCGGCACGCACGTGGACGCGCCGGCGCACTTCCTGGCCGGGGGCGGGGATCTGGACAGCTACGCGGCAGCGGACTTCATTCTCCCGGCCGTGGTTGTCGACGCGGGCGACGCGACGGCCATCGGCCCGGAGATCGTCGCCGCGGCCGGGCCACTGGCCGGTGGGGCCCTTCTCTTTCGCACGACAAACAGCACGACGGGGCGGATCGCGTCGGGCGAGTTTTTCCGCGACGGGGCGCATCTGTCCCGGGAGGCGGCCCGCGCGTGCGTGGACCGCGGCGTGAGCCTGGTGGGGATCGACTACTTCACCATCGACGCGTTCGGGACCAGGACGTTTCCCGTACACCTGTGCCTCATGTCGGCCGGGGTGCTGATCCTGGAGACCATCAACCTTCGCGACGTTCAGCCGGGCAGCTACACGTTGATCTGCCTGCCGCTTCGCCTGGCCGGCGCGGAGGCCTCGCCGGTCCGGGCGGTCCTGCTGGAGTAGCTGCGCCGCAACAGCCAAAGCAGCCGGGGCAGACGCACTCGATATTTTCCTTTTCCCCTGTCGGGATTCCCGCCGGTTCGCCGATAAGACAGCCCAGCGCCGGCGGGCTTGG
>JAUWQU010000483.1 GCA_030610965.1 Phycisphaerae bacterium | reverse complement strand
ATTGGATTGCCTTTTCATAGTTTCTTCTTGACCGTTTCCTGCGTTGCCATTCGGCAAACTGCATCGTACCGTCGATTCACATCCGGTCACCTATCCAACTGGTTGCGATGGCGGAATGCCCCAAGGCATTGTTCCGAGCTTTCCTGAATAGGGTCCGGGCAACGGCCGTCGTCGGCCTTTCTAATGATAATACCACCGATCGCAACGTTCGCAACCATGTCTTCTGCTGGACGGCAAGGTCAAACGCCGCTCCCCGCCCGAGCCGCCCGCCGGCCCCAGGGGCCAACGCGCAATCAGATTTCCTATCAGTAAGTAAGATAGTAAGATAGCGGTCGGCAGAGCGAGGCCGGCTGCGCCTCAGCGCTCAGGCGGGGCGTATCGTACTATCGTAAAGGAGAAAGCTATGCATTTGAGACGCATGATACAGGCAGTTGATGCCCACGCGTGCGGCGAGCCAGGGCGTGTGATTGTCGGCGGAGTGCTCGATGTACCTGGCGCGACCATGTTTGAGAAAATGCAGTATCTGCAGCATCATTGCGACTCGCTGCGCAAATGGATGCTCCGCGAGCCAAGGGGCTATCCGGCGGCCAACTGCAACCTGATCCTGCCGGCCACGCACCCGGACGCTGACGCGGGCTTCGTCATCATGGAGCAGGTCGAGTATCCCGGCATGTCGGGCACAAACACGATATGTGTGACGACTGTCCTGCTGGAGACCGGAATGGTGCCGATGCGCGAGCCGGTGACGGAACTTACGCTCGAATCGCCCGCCGGTCTGATTCGCGTGCGGGCCGACTGTGAGGGCGGGAAGGTAAGATTGGTCACTTTCCGCAACGTGCCCGCTTTCGCGGTGCATCTGGACAAGATGATCGACGTGCCACATCTGGGCCCGGTCAAAGTGGACGTGGCTTACGGGGGCATGTTCTACGTCATCGCCGATGCGGCGGCTTTCGGGCTGAAACTCACACCCGAGGAGGGCCGCGAGATAACGCGGATTGGCGAGATGATCAAGGCCGCCGCTCAGGAGCAGCTTCCCGTCGTCCATCCTGACCAGCCCGGCTTCGAAGGCGTGACGATTACCGTGCTCTCCGGCCCGGCCACGCACGCCGAGGCCGACATGAAGAACGCCGTAGTCGTCTCGACGGGCGCGCTGGATTGGGATCGTCCCGCGACGTGGACCGGCGCGATAGACCGCTCGCCTTGCGGCACCGGTACGTGCGCGAAGATGGCCGCCCTGCACGCCAAGGGCGAGCTGCAACTGAACAAAGCGTTCCGCCACGAGGGCGTCCTCGGGACCATTTTTACCGGCAAGCTGATCGAAGAGGCCAAGGTCGGCCCATACCTCGCCGTTGTCCCCACAATCAGCGGCCGGGCGTGGATCACGGGGTTCAGCAGCTACGTCCTGGCCGATGACGATCCTTTTCCCGAGGGCTTCACCATCGGCGACATCTGGTAGGCCTTGCGGGTGATAGGTAGCCATCGGGCAAGTCGTCCGACGGTCGGGTACCGTCAAACCCCCTGCCAACCAGTGCCAACTGGCGCCAGCCAGTACCGCCACACGCTGCAATGGCGCCGCATTCCGACGCTTCTGCTGCAACCGTGCTGCGGGATGCTCGGTCGATCTGACGCCCACAATTCCGCCAAGAGCGCGGGATTAGGTAGGCGATGGAGAGCAATTGCGGAGCGATAGCCAGACTGCACAGCATTCCCGCCAGCCCACGTTCGGCTGCCAAACCGGGCTTCAAGGGCGCGCCCGAAAGGGCCCCTACGGGGATGCCCGTAAAGCGATTGCGTGTCCAAAGTCAGCCTGCTCCGAGAGATGCATCCTCTCAAACCGACCGCACGCGACAGGCGTTCTGAGCGGCTCTCGCCTCTTCTTTTTCCTCAACTCCCCGCCCGTCGATACGGCCGCGGTGCCCCCCAGCCAAAGCATCCCGATATTGGACAAACTTTTCCGCAATTTTCGACCACTTTTCGACTTGACAAAATGGGGGAGGGGGAGTATACTACGTGAGATTCAGCAGAGATCATATCAAGCGAAGGCTGCGCGAGGTCGCGAGGAACAGCCGGCGAGGCCATCTGAAGATCGAAGGCTTTGCCGGAGGACATAGAGCATATCAGAACTGACGGTGTCCGTCGTTTGAGAACCCGGCAGATTTGCCGCAAGCGAGGGACGAGAGAGAACATTCGAGAGCCTTTTTTGAAGGAGGTATCACGTCATGAAAAGTAGCAGAATCAGAACCGTATTGACCCTCGCCGCCGTGGCGATGGCAGCGCTCGTTCTCACCACCTCGGCCAACGCCGATCTGCTCGTCTACGAGCCGTTCGATTACGGTGACAACTGGCTCGATGGGAAGGGCGGCGCACTGGGCACGGTCGGCACGTGGGAATCCAATGACACCGGCTGCGCAGACGGCTGGCGGGTCCACCCGCAAGGCCAGCTTACAGGTATAGCCGTCAACGCCGGCTACGACGCTAACTTCCCCGATGTTCCCGGCATCTTGAACATGTTCGACGGCACGGTGGCCAACCTGGCGACGTCGGGCGGGTTTGCCGGCACGCCCGGCCCGGAAGATCGCGGCTTGGCGTACGGACTCGACGGCTGCAGCGGCAACCTGGATGCCCACATCGGGCTGGACCCCAGCGTGACCGACACGTTCCAGTCCGGAACCACAACTTGGTTCAGTTACGTCGGTGTCCATGCCTGGGACAGAAACCAGGGGTCGCCCACGCTGATGATCTCCACCGACCCGACCACCGATGGCAGCCGGGGCGTCGGGATGCATACTGATGGAGGCGGCAACGGGATCGGCGGGGTCGGCGGCCCGCCGCGCTACAACCTGTGGGACGTTTACCCGCACTACTTCCGCGACGGCTTGCACAACCAGACCCCGGGCGGATACCAGGACGGCGTATTGGGTGACCACAACGGAATCGTGACCGCCTTCGCCAGCAGTAGCAACTCTAACGGCGTCTTGGACGCTAACGACGTCAGGGCCTGGGAGCGGTATGATGCCGGCGGAGAATTTGGTGCGCCGAACATCATTGTCGGCAAGATCGAGTGGGACGCCGACACTGACGGGTACGACATCATCACGGTCGTGAGCTTCCAGGAGACGGACGTAATGGACGAAGCGGCCTTTGATGCCCTCGTCGCGCTCAAACCAACCCTTTCGAGCAAGAACTGGACGGTCGCGGTCACCCCGGCCGACCCGCTCAACCCGTCTAACAAGCCGGACCTCGTCCAAGGCGATTTCGACACCCTGAACATCTCGGGCACCAAGTTCTTCGTCGACGAGATTCGCATCGCCACGACGTTCGAGGAGGTCGCGGTGCCCGAGCCGGCAACGATGAGCATTCTGGCTCTTGGCGGCTTGGCCCTGCTGCGACGTCGCCGCAAGTCCTGAGCCAGATTTGAGAGAACGTTTTTTGAAATAGCAGTAGTCAACACGTCCAGCCCCGGCTTGGCAGCCAACCGAACTGCCGGCCGGGGCGGACCTGTTGTTAGGAACGGATATTTGCCGGCCATCGTCTGCGAAACAGGTCGCGGCACCTGGCGATGGTCGGAGAAATGGATTGCAGGAGAACAGCGATGAGAGGCAAAACTTCCTGGCGAGCGGTTCTGGTTCTTTCGGTGGCGACAGCATGCCTTGTTTTGACGGCAGGATCGGCAAGCGCCGAACTGCTCGTCTACGAACCGTTCGATTACAGTGATGGCTGGCTGAACGGACAGGGCGGCGCATTGGGCACGGTCGACACGTGGGTAACCCGTGACTCCGGTTGCGCGGACGGCTGGCGCGTCCACCCGGAAGGCGAGCTTACCGGCATCGCTGTCAACGGAGGGTACGACGCAAATACCCCCGATGCTCCCGGCATTTTGAATACGTTCGACGGCACGGTGTATAACCTGCCCACTATGGGCGGGTTTGTCGGAACGCCCGGCCCGCAAGACCGCGGGCTGCCTTACGGAACCGACGGCTGCAGCGGCAACCTGGATGCCCACATCGGGCTGGACCCCAGCGTGACCGCGACGTTCCAGTCTGGAACCACAACCTGGTTCAGCTACGTCGGTGCCCATGCCTGGGACAGAAACCAGGGCTCGCCGACTTTCATGATCAGTACCGACCCGACCACCAATGACTCCCGGGGCCTCAACCTGGAGAACGAAGGCGAAGGGATCGGCGGGGTCGGCGGCCCGCAGCGATACAACCTGTGGGACGTTTACCCGCACTACT
>JAUWQU010000464.1 GCA_030610965.1 Phycisphaerae bacterium | reverse complement strand
CTCCGTTGGGGGATGGGATGGAGACCGCTGTGCTGCGTCCGATGCGCAGACATCCCCCGCGTGCGGAGGCGGCGGTCTCGAAGAAACCGGCCTCCGCGCACGCGGAGGGACTGGATCAGGGCATGTTCAATGCTGCAGGGGTTCGGCTACGGAGGGCCGCGGAGGACCTCGCCGACAGGAACTACATCACCGAGGCCCCGAAGCACTGGTCGCTGACGACGCTGCGGGAGAAGTTGATCAAGATCGGGGCGAAGGTGGTGGCGCACTCCCGCTACGTGTGCTTCCAGATGGCGGAGGTCGCTGTGCCCAAGCGACTGTTCCGCGCGATCCTGGAACGCATTCGACGGCTGCGCCTCACTAAGACGGTGCCGAGATGACCGTAGCGACGGACGAAACGGCCGGGGGACGCGGAGGCGACAGGGAGCGTCTGTGCGGACAGGCGATGAACGCCTCTGCACGAGTGGCCTGGCGGCCATCATGCCCCGGGATCGGCCCGATTGTCCCGTCATCCAGCAGAAAAGGCAAAACATGATGTTGGAATCGTGGTTGGAATCTTCAGAAAGGCCGACGGCGGTCGTCGGCCACAGTCCATCCGGGAAATCTGTTAGACAGGAGACGGCTCATGTTGGGTAAGCATTCGATTGCATCGTTTGCCGTGACGACTCTTCTGGTTTGCTCCACCGCTTCGGCGGTCAACTGGAAAGAGCAAGATGGCTCGCCCTGGAACCGCAAGACCAACACCGGGCCTGATGCGGCCGTCAACGGGTTCTACGTCAACCTCGGCATTACCGGGGCCCGAGCCAAGCTGACCGAGAAGTATCCACAATACCTGGTGATCGCTTACGTCTTCAAAGGCACCCCGGCGCACGGCAAGCTGGAGGTGGGCGATCTGATCGTCGGCGCCAACGGAAAGCCGTTTACCGTGGCGCACACGAACGGTTACGGGATGGGCAAGTTCGGCGGAGAAGGGCCGCTGATGGCGTTCGGCAATGCGCTGGGGGAAAGCCAGATCGCCGGGGGCAAATTCAGCGGCAAACTCGAACTGGACGTGAAACGCGGCGAAGAGAAGCTGAAGGTCACACTGAGCCTCAGCACCAGATATGGTCAGTACTCCGACACCTACCCCAGTCACTGCAAGAAGACCGACCTGATCCTCAAGGAGTTGCAGGCGTACATCGCCGGCCGGCAGAACGGCAACGGGTCGTTTCCGGGCGGCACCCACGTGGGCACGTTCGCGGCCCTGGCACTGCTGGCCAGTGGCGATTCACGCTACATGCCCAACGCCAGACGATTCGCTCAGCATATCGCCCGAGCCACCGACGCAGACTTCTCCGATGAGTTCTCGGGGCTGACGGTCTGGAAGCACACGTTCGCGGGCATCTATCTCGCCGAGTATTACCTGGCCACGGGCGAGAAATGGGTCCTGAAGGAATTGGAGGAAGTGCGGGACTGGTTAATCGGCTCCCAGTTCATGGATCCGAAAAGTCAACTCCGCTCGGATCGTGACGAGACCAAGAAGAAAGGACACGTTGAGCGATTTGTCGGAGGGTGGGGACACAACCCGTACTACGAGGGGTACGGACCGATGTCGTGCACGACCAGCCAGGCGGCCATGGCTCTGGCCCTGATGGTTCGCTGCGGTATCGAGGTCGACCGGAAGCGTCTCGATATGGCCTACGACTTCCTCGCCAGCGGCACCAACGACATCGGTTACGTCTGGTACAACTCGATCTGCGCGGGACGAACCAGTTGGGCCGACATGGGCCGCACCGGCAGTACCGCCCTGGCCAACTACCTCTCCCCCTACGACGACAAGAAGTACATGCAGAGGGCCATGCTCAGCGTCAAGTGCATCGGCGATCACCCCGAGAGCTTTCCCGATACGCACGCTTGCCCGCCGATGGGCATGGTCTGGGAGGCCCTGGCCGCCCACATCAATCCCAGAGCATTCCGAAGCGTGATGGACTACCACAAGTGGTGGTTCACGTTGGCCCAGTGCCCCGACAAGACATTCGTGGCCCAACCCAATCGGGACAACGGCGGCTCGTACACCCGGGCGCCGCGGCTGTTCATGTCGTCCGTGGTTGCGGTGATCTTCTCGGCGGATCGCAAGAAGCTCCACATCATGGGCACCAAGGTGTCGATCGAGGGCGTAAACCCCGCGAGGCTGTCGCCCAACACCCGAAGGCCTTTCGAGCTTCTGGAAAGCGACAGGTTCGCTGCGGCCCAGCAACTTCTGCTCGCCGCGAGGAAGAAGCTGAAGGCCAACCCCGATGCGCCGGCCCGCCCGTCAAAGCTGGGCGTCACGCCCGAAGAAGACCTGCGCGTGATCGACGCGATGCTGAAATACATTGACGCACAGTGGCAGAAGGAAGTCGCCGCCCTCGCGAAGTTCGAGGCCAGCGGCGATATCCTCGCTCTCAGCGAGGAGGTCACGGAACTCGTCAAGACCTTCAGGGGAGTCAAGAGCTTCGACGAGAAGATCGCGTCCTACCGGAAGCGGCTCGGCGAAGACCCCTGGCGGAAGGAGGTCCGAACCGGCAAGGCGTATCTGAGTTACCTGGGCGTGCTCCAGCGATACAAGAGCCCCACGGCCGCCAAGAGGCTCGCGAAGTTCGCCGCCGACAACGCCGACTCGATCTACGGCAAGTGGGCGGCGGCGGTGGCAAAGGAATTCAACACCAGCGGCACGATCAGCGTCTCGTCGCGCGGCAAGCCTTTCGACGCCATGTAGGCTTCTATCGTACTTGTTACTCGGATGATTCGGTCTTAGTATGGCAGTGGGCTTTCAATTGACGGCGAGAAAGTCACGTTGAAAAGATCCTCGTTGAGAGGGTGGGACGAGTTCCGAATCGGCCGACTTGTTGTGATCGGATAGCAGGCCGCCCGGCACCTATTTATAGCGTGTTTTCGGCGCGAATTAAGCACCTGGCGGCCAGGACCGTGGCCAGCTCACGGCGGGTAATACGCAGAGTAATGGCGTCATTCTTCTTCTTTGGCATGGGGCTGCTCCTTGAGAATGCCGGATTGGTGGGAACGTGCAGCAGCAGGCATGATGCTGGTAAGGCTTCACTTCGTCAGTCGCCGAGTCCCGCGAACAACGTGAGTTGCTTCTCTATGACATCCCGCTCAGCGGCGAGGGCGCTGCTTCTGGATGGGAAAGGCCCGAGTTTCGGACCACCTACCGGTGAAAGATCCGCCCACCACTGGCCGAGTTCGTCGGGTTCGACGTGGCTGGCACGGGTGACATGCAGATTGCCAAGCTGGCTGAGGTCGATCAGTTCGCCGTAGAGGCCAGCTACGATCCCTCCGGGGCGGATAACCAGCATCATTCCTGGCGCTCCGCCTTGTGCGGTGCCTGGTTGGGCCGCAGCACGCGTCGTCGCGGGCGGTCCACCATCATGCTCTCAAGGCTCGATCCAACGGCCGAGAGCTGTGCGGCGATTCGCTGCCGCAGGTCGCCGTCTTCCCGCAGTCGCTGTGGGCCGGTGTGGCCCAACGCTCCCTGGGCGGTATCGACCATGTCGTCGAGCTCCTTGCTGGAATGCACGTTGAGGGCCCTGAACCGCTCGAAGAACTCGCGGAGGTTATCGACACTGGAGTTTCTGAACGTCTTGGGGCGCCCGTCCTCTCCTACGCCGCTCAGCCGCTCTGTGACGTGCCCCACGAGTTTGGCGAACTCCTCGGTGAAGGCGCGCTCGGCCATCTCCACAGCCTGCTCGAACCGCCCGGCGATCCGTTGTCGCTCCTGCTCGTACAGGGCGGGGTTGAGCTGGAGCAGATAGTCCGGTGGTTCTACGCTGGGGAAATCCCATTCGACGCTGAACAGCCCCGACAGGCTTGGCGGGTAATCCGCTGGGTTGTAGAGTTCTCCCAGCCTTCCCGACGCCGCGGACCGCAGTTCGTCGTACTGGCGGTCAAGTTCAAGAACGGCCCCGGCCAATTCCACTCGCATGCGGATCATGTGCTCGTCGAAGTTCTCGATGGCGTCCTGGCGGATCAGTCGAATGCCCGGCTCGGGGTACGGCAGGCTGGCACCACGCCAGAGTGCGACGATCCGGTTCCGCACGGCCGTCACGGCCCGGAACGCCGGGTGCTGGGTATCCATCAGCTTCTTCGCGGCGGAAAGGTACTGGCCCTCGGCGCCGAACGTATCGGCAGCCTGGGCATTCTGGGCGGGCGTGAGCGTCTTGCGAACGCCCAGCCACGCGAATGAGATCCGCACGGCCGCAAACGCAGCATGCAGTCGCTGAGCGGGCGAAATGCTCTTGGCCCGTGCATGTGCGCGGACCGGGTCCATTGTTCTTGTCATTGGGGTTCTCCAAGTGAGCCGGATAGACCGGCAAGGTGTTGTGTGTCA